>DATLKS010000983.1:0-14859 GCA_035538255.1 Terriglobales bacterium | reverse complement strand
AAGGGTGAAGGCCCAGGTTGTACCGACGCCCTTCTACAAACGCCAAAAGAAATAAAGGATCGAACGTATGGCTTTTCCCGCAGCTTACCGCTACACGCGCGAACACGAGTGGATCAATCTGGATGGAAACCAAGCCACGATCGGCATTACCGATTATGCTCAGAACTCGCTTGGAGACATCGTGTTTGTGGAATTACCTAAAGTGGGAGATGAACTCACGGCGGGGAAGACGTTTGGTTCCGTGGAATCGGTGAAGGCGGTGTCAGACCTTTACGCGCCCGCTTCGGGGAAAGTGGTTGCCATTAACGAAGAGCTCGCCACCGCTCCAGAGAAGATTAACTCCGACGCCCACAAGGCCTGGATGATTCGCATCCAGCTCGCGAATACGGGCGAGCTGAACAAGCTGCTTTCGTCAGAGGACTACGAGAAATTCGTGAAGGAAGAGGGCGCAGGCGGCTAATTGCGCGCTCAGGGTGCGCTCGTAAACATGTCATCCTGAAGCGCTTCTTTGGCGCGAAGGATCTTCAGGAGTGCTTGAGACATCTATGCCATTCGTTAGGCTCTTAGGTCCACGTCGCAGGTTCTCGTGAAAGAACCCCACAGACGCCAAGTCCGCATGAGCAGGCACGGGAGATTCTTCGCGCAAAAGAAGCGCCTCAGGATGACAGATCAACAAAGGAAGTTTTCGTAAGGAACACCTTCTCATTTCAATGCGTTATCTACCCAAATCACCTGCCGACCGCGAACCCATGTTGCGCGAGATCGGCGTCCGCTCAATCGATGAGTTCTTCAAAGCGATTCCTGGCGAATATCGGCTTAATCGTGATCTCAAGGTTCCGCGGCAGTTGGCCGAGTCCGAGATCATCGACTACTTCCGCGAGCGCAGCCAGGAGAACGCCGCCGGATATGCCGTCTTTCTCGGCGCTGGAGCCTATCATCACTATCGCCCGGTGATCATCGACGCGCTCGTCCAGCGCGGCGAATTCCTCACCTCCTACACACCCTATCAGGCAGAGATCTCGCAAGGCACCCTGCAGGCAATCTTCGAGTTTCAGACCATGATTTGCGAGCTCACCGGCATGGAAATTGCAAATGCGTCGATGTATGACGGAAGCACGGGTGCGGCAGAAGCCATCCTGATGGCCATGCGTGTGACCGGCCGGGAGCAGTCAGTGATCGCGCGCACTCTGCATCCTGAGTATCGCGAGGTTATACACACATATCTTCACCACCGCGGCTTTGCGATACATTTCGTTGGATACAGGGAAGAGAGCGGCGAGATTAACTTAGAGGAACTCGCGAGAGCGGTTACCGACGAAACGGCGTGCGTGCTCATCCAGAGCCCTAATTTTTTTGGCTCGATCGAAGATGCCGCTGCTGTCGCGGAAATCGCTCATCGCAAAGGCGCGTTGCTGGTCGTATCGATCGCCGAGGCGCTGTCGCTCGGGATCGTAAAGCCTCCATCCGAAGCGGACATCGTTTCGATGGAGGCTCAGTCGTTTGGCGTACCTCTCGGATTCGGTGGCCCATACGATGGTGTTCTCGCAGCAAAGGAGAAGTATGTGCGCCAGATGCCTGGCCGCCTGGTAGGCGAGACCAAGGACAGGAATGGCAATCGCGGGTACGTCTTAACGCTATCAACGCGCGAGCAACATATCCGCCGCGAGAAAGCCACGTCGAACATCTGCACGAACCAGGCGTTGGTCGCGCTCATGTCCACCATTTACATGAATGTCTATGGACGAGAAGGGCTCAAGGAACTCGCGAAACAGAATCTGGCAAAGGCGCGCTATGCGGCCAATCAGTTTGCAAAGAAAGCCAAGCTGCTGTTTCCGAAAGCCAGGCGCTTCAATGAATTTGTGGTGCAGACGAGAGAAGATCCGCACGGCATAAATGATCGCCTGCTGGAAAAGAAGGTAATCGGGGGATTCCCGTTGAAGAAGTTTTATCCCGAATTGGGACATGCCACCTTGTGGTGCTGTACCGAGATGAATACGCGCGAGCAGATCGACGCTGCCGTCGAGGCGGTGCAGGCGTGACGCAGCGCAAAGTCTCGCAGCACGTAAACCAGAACGAGGGCCTCATCTTCGAGAAGTCATCGGCCGGCAAAAAGGCATACAGGCTGCCGCCGCTCGACGTTCCCGAGGTGGATGCCGAAAAGCTGCTCGGCGAACATGCGCGCGAAGACCTCGGCCTTATGCCCGAGGTGAGCGAGATCGAGATCATCCGTCACTTCACGCGGCTCTCGACCTGGAACTACGCGATCGATCTCGGCATGTATCCGCTGGGCTCGTGCACCATGAAGTACAACGCTCGTGTGAACGAATTTGTAGCGCGGCTGGAAGGACTTGGCAACGCGCATCCGTATCAGCCGGAGAAGATCTCGCAGGGCGCGCTGCGCATTATAAAAACGCTGCAGGAATGTCTGTGCGAGATCACCGGCATGGATGCGATCACTCTCCAGCCTGCCGCCGGCGCCCATGGAGAGTTCACTGGCATCCTACTGATCCGCGCGCATCACGAGTCGAAAGGAAATCCGCGCAAGAAGATCATCATTCCCGATTCGGCACACGGCACGAATCCTGCCACGGCTGCCATCTGCGGATACGAAATCATCAACCTCAAGTCGAATGCCGAGGGCATGGTGGACTCCAGTCTTTTGGCTTCCGTCGTCGATGAGACGGTAGCCGGCATGATGCTGACGAACCCAAGCACGATCGGTGTCTTTGAGAAGGACATTCATCGCATCGCCGACTTGCTGCACGACAAAGGCGCCCTCCTCTACATGGACGGCGCGAATATGAATGCGCTGGTAGGGAAGACGCGTCCCGGCGACTTTGGCGTGGATGTGATGCACCTCAACCTGCACAAGACATTTTCAACGCCGCACGGCGGCGGTGGTCCCGGATCGGGACCGGTGGCGTGCAAGAAAGCGCTGGAGCCGTTTTTGCCCACGCCTGTGCTCACGTCACGTCCAGACGGCAAGCTAGGCTTCGAGTACCACCGGCCGAAGTCGATCGGACGCGTGCGCGCCTTCTACGGCAACTTTGGCATGTTCGTACGCGCGCTGGCCTACATCTTCGCCAATGGCCCAGATGGCTTGCGTCAGACCACCGAAGACGCCGTGCTCAACGCCAACTACATCCGCAAAAAGCTCGAAGGCATCTACGATCTGCCCTACAAGACAGGATCGATGCACGAGGTGGTCTTCAGCGATCGCCTGCAGACGCAGAATGGAGTCAAGACGGGAGACATCGCCAAGCGCTTGATCGATTACGGCTTCCATCCATATACGACTTCATTCCCGCTGATCGTGCCCGGCGCACTGATGATCGAGCCAACGGAGAGTGAATCGAAGGAAGAATTGGATCTATTCATCGACGCCATGAAATCCATCGCGCGTGAAGCGCAGGAAGATCCGCAGCTGGTGGTAAGCGCCCCGCACAACACGCGCGTTGCGCGGATGGATGAGACCACCGCCGCGCGCAGACCGATCCTCCGCTGGAAGGCCGAGCAGAAGGCGGAATCAGAAGCGTCAGCCAAGCCGGAGCTGGTAGGTACGAGATAAGTCGGGTCTTCGGCGCTCGGCTGTTAGCTTTCGGCCAGGATAGATCTTCGATGTGCCCAAGCTGCAGGCTGGCCGAACGCCGACTGCCGAAAGCCTCTCCTGATGTAAGCTATTACTGTCCCACCGCGAAGCGCGCCCGTAGCTCAGCTGGATAGAGCGAATGCCTCCGGAGCATTAGGTCGGGAGTTCGAATCTCTCCGGGCGCGCCAGCTTTCCCTTCTCGATTGATTCACTTACGGTACAACCCCTGTCTAGTCTCGACCTCCTGCAGTTTGGTATGTTTGGCATGTTTCTGCTAAACCTACTGTGCGCGCTCTAACGCCGCTTTCTGCAACTCCAACAAGTCCGTAATGCCTTGCTTCGCTACGCGCACCAGTTCCGCGAGCTGTTTATCATCGAATGCGACCTGCTCGGCAGTCGCCTGCACCTCCACGAAACGCCCCGAACTCGTCATTACTAAATTCATATCAACTTCGGCCCGCGAGTCCTCTTCATAGGCAAGATCGAGCAGCACCGCGCCATCGACGATACCAACACTCGTGGCCGCAACGGCATCGCGCAATGGAGACTTCTTCAGCGTTCCGGCCGCGACCAGGCGGCGCACCGCCAGTGCCAGCGCAACGTAAGCGCCGGTAATCGACGCCGTGCGCGTGCCGCCGTCGGCCTGGATCACGTCGCAGTCTAAATAGATAGTCCGCTCGCCCAGATATGACAAATCGCAAACCATTCGCAGAGAACGGCCAATCAGGCGCTGGATTTCATGCGTGCGTCCGCCTATGCGTCCCTTACTCGATTCGCGTGGAGTGCGCGTCAGCGTCGAGCGGGGAAGCATGCCATATTCGCTGGTGATCCATCCTTTTCCCGAATTGCGCAGGAAGCCAGGAACGGTTTCTTCGATGGACGCAGTGCAGATCACGCGTGTGTGACCAACTTCGATCAGGGCCGAACCCTCAGCCATGCCGATGTAATCGGGCGTAATCCGTACGGAACGCATCTGCTCAGGAGTGCGATTGTCGCTGCGAAAAGTCATTGTTGCGATTGTATTGCAGGAAACGAAGCACTCAGCCGTCAGCACTCAGCATTCAGCCGGTCACGGTTTATTTATGTGCCGCGGCTTTGGCTTGCTGGCGTTCGCCATCGTCAAGAAGGAGAGCAGACAACATTCACTTCACTTCGGGGTTCGGCGAAAAACAATGCGGGATGCGGCTCTTCCATCAGAACCATACTGGTACGTGGCTGAATGCTGAGTGCTGACGGCTGAGTGCTTGTTTTTCCTCCCCATCCATCCTACGATTGCCCACACACCTTCCTTATGCCTGCCCCCATGCTACACACCGGAGGAATGCTCGGACGCTACCGTCTGCTTGAGCAGATTGGGGCTGGGGGGATGGGTATCGTCTATCGCGCCCGCGACGAGCGGCTGGGACGCGATGTTGCCATTAAACTGCTCGCTCCGGGAAGCATTCGCAGTGTGGTGGCGCGACATCGAGTGCGGAACGAGGCGATGGCGCTCTCGCGTCTGAGCCATCCCAATATCGAAACGATCTTCGAATTCGATACCCAAGACGACTCCGATTTTCTCGTGGTCGAACTTATTGAAGGCGTTTCCCTGGATGAGCTGCTCAAGCGCGGACCTCTGCCGCAGACGTTAGCTGTTTCGCTTACCATGCAGTTGCTGCGTGGCCTGGCCGCCGCTCACGAGAAGGGAATCATCCATCGTGATCTCAAGCCCTCCAATCTGCGCCTCACACATGAGAGCTTTCTGAAGATTCTTGATTTTGGAATTGCGCATTTGGGCGACGAAGAGCAAGTGGAAGGGCACGACCTGACCACGGAGACACACAGCACCGTCTTCACTGGCACACTGGCCTACATGTCACCCGAGCAACTTCGCGGTGCGCCGCCGGATGCGCGCAGCGACATTTACGGAGCCGGCCTTGTGCTGTATCAGATGTGCGTCGGCCGGCCGCCCTACAGCGAAACCGGCGCTCTGCTGATCGATGCCATTTTGAATCGCCCGGCACCACCGCCCGTCAAGCAGAACAAACAAATCAGCGAGGCGCTGCAGGCGGTAATCCTCAAAGCTCTGGAGAAGGATCCCAGCAAGCGCTATCAGTCGGCGCGTGAGATGCTGCGCGATCTGGACGTACTCGACTCATCCCTGCGGACATTTCCGATCAGATCAAGAAGGAATTTCATGATCGGTTTGAGTGCAGTGGTGTTATTAGTTTTGATGTTAGTCGCATCGAATTTTTCCGAGATACAGAGGATGCTGGCCAGCGCGTCGGGCACATACCACATCGACTCGCTCGCTGTGCTTCCCCTCGAGAATTCCTCTCATGATCCCGATCAGGAGTACATAGCCGACGGCATCACCGAGGCGCTCATTACAGATCTGGGCGAGATTCGTGGACTCCGGCGCGTCATTTCTCACGGCTCTGTCGTGCGTTACAAGACAGAACAAAAGCCGGCCGCAGACATTTCTAAAGAGCTGAACGTCGACGGCGTCGTTGAGGGCTCGATCTCCCGCTCGGGTAGCTCTGTGGAGGTCGCACTTCGACTACTCAGTTCAAATGGGAAAGAACTCTGGTCAAAATTCTATCGCCGTGAGCTTCGTGACCTGGTCTCGCTGCAGCGTGAGATTGCACTAGCGATTGCCACGGAAGTCAGGGTTCCGCTCTTGCCTGCAGAACGCTCTCGCCTGCTGAGCCACAATCCTGTGGACCCTGCCGCAGAAGTGGCGTATCTGAGGGGCAATTATCTAAAATTCGGGACATCGGCACAGCAGCAGAAAGCGAAAGAGTACTTCGAACAGGCGATCAGCATAGATCCGAACTACGCTCCCGCATATGCTGGGTTGGCTGATTATTATTGGGGAAACCTGCAATCGCCGCCACTGCAAACAATGCCGAAAGCGGAGGACTACGCGCTGAAGGCCTTGAATCTTGACCCGACTCTTGCCCACGCTCACGTTTCTCTGGGCAGTATTAGGTTCTATGCTGACTGGAACTGGGAAGAGGCGGAGAAAGAACTCAAGCGTGCTATAGAGTTGAATCCCAGCGACGCCGATGCACACCACATGTATTCGGTATATCTCTCGGCGCTAGGGCGATCGGACGAAGCACTTGCCGAACTTCGGCGAGCTCAAGAACTGGATCCGCTCTATGTTTGGACACAGATTACTCAAGGCTTCGCCTACTACTTCGCCCATCAATACGATACCGCCATTCGACAATGCCGCAGGGCTCTAGAGTTAGAACCCAACTCCGCAGGGGCCTATGACTGTCTCGGATTGGCTTATTTGGCCAAAGGTTCTTACCTGCAGGCTATAGCGGCCTGTCAACGGGCGGTGGAGTTCTCCAGCAATGATCCAGCTCGTATTGTCGGACTCGGGCGGGCATATGCACTGTCAGGCAACATGTCAGAAGCCCACAAAATACTCAATGATCTCAATAGCGCGTCTGAGCACAGGTATATTCCTCCATACTTTCTGGCTGAACTTCATGCCGCTCTGGGTGACAAGGAGCAGGCCATGAACTTCCTGGAAACGAGTTATCGTGAGCGGGATATCTACATCGCGTGGCTCAAGGTGGACAGCGCACTCGACCCGGTTCGTTCCGATCCGCGCTTCGAGGCTTTGCTGCAGCGTGTCGGCTTTCCCGCCGGGAAACGGGACAATTGATTACGGCATGTCGAACTGA
Organism: Terriglobales bacterium; assembly: GCA_035538255.1. GTDB lineage: Bacteria > Acidobacteriota > Terriglobia > Terriglobales > Acidobacteriaceae > Gp1-AA112. Next base: position 7,590 of record DATLKS010000983.1, on the reverse strand, counting down.
ATTATTGCGCTGTCGCAATACGGATTGTGCTCTACAACAAATATCGGATCAACGCTGCCGGGTTTCGACTTCCTCGTAGCCGATTTCGTTTCCGAAATATCAGCGAAACTAATGATTCGACCCAATTTCAGATCGCCAAAGACTTTGTTGCGCATGAGGTAGGCCTTAGTCTCGGATTTGAATGTTCGAGACTGTGCCTCGGTTAACCGCAGGATTGCAATTTGAGGTTCCTTATCGTCGAAGTCTTTTTCAGTCCACAGTCTAAGAATCTGTCCTCCATCAGGCAGCTTCTCCCAGCGCCGCGTTACCGACTGTTCCGAGAATTGGGCAAAGGTTTTGTCGCCTCCCAGCAAACACACCATAAACGACGCCAAAACAATAAGCCGCAAGGTACGATTCACAATTCACCTCCAAAAATGCGAATTTCTCAGCGCCGGGCGAACAGAACAGCAGCAATCACGTTCCCGTTCGAGAAAGGCTTCCTAGTTGGCAGGGAATACTACACTTCAAAGTGGAATTAGGGAAGCAGGTAACGGAATTTTCATCCCGTGAATCCCAATTCGGGCCTTTTGATGCTGAATTAAACAACAGATGGTGCCGACCGCGCCGCGGGTTTAACGTTCGCTAACCCAGCGGTGCCACACTGGCAACATTTAGCCCAACCGGGCTTCCGGCCCTCTCAATCCCGAACGTGTCCTTGTGCTGAAAGAAGCAGTTTCTAGAGTTGGCTGGATTCGCTTTGGTCTTCCGACGGCTCGAGCACCTCGCGGGCATCTACGGCGTCTTCTTGGCGGACGAGGATTTTGAATCCGCTGCTGCCCCATGCGATGTGCGGCCGCATGCCGCCGACAGAGTCAGCCTGAATGATTGCGTCAATATCTGCGGCTTCTAGGGCAGCTTTTGCTAAGTCCGCTTCGGGCTGGCTCCCGAACGAGTGAATGACAACAAGGTCACTGTCGCCCATTCTTGGATTCTACTAACTCAAGAATTGGGTAATGCCCGACCAGAGTTCTGGGCTAGGATGGAACTGGCCATGGCGATATGTTATGGCGCCCTCAGATGCACCTCAATGAGAAAGGCGGGTGTATGAAAAGTTGGATGACGAACCTTCGCTAAGAGAGAGCTACAGGCCTAGGTCGCTCAATCCTGGGTGGTCGTCGGGACGGCGACCGAGCGGCCAATGATATTTGCGATCTGAGTTCGAGATCGGAAGGTCGTTGATTGACGCAAACCGTAAGGCCATCAGACCGTCGTCTTTAAATTCCCAGTTCTCGTTGCCATAGGAGCGATACCATTGGCCGGAGTCGTCGTGCCACTCGTAAGCGAAGCGTACCGCGATGCGGTTACCCGTGAACGCCCACAGTTCTTTGATGAGCCGGTAGTCCAATTCCCGCGCCCACTTGCGAGAGAGAAAAGCGATGATTTCGTTTCGTCCGTTAATGAACTCGGAGCGGTTTCTCCATCGTGAATCGATCGCGTACGCCCGGGCGACTTTCTCCGGATCACGAGTGTTCCAGCCATCTTCGGCAAGGCGTACCTTTTGAATCGCACTCTCACGGGTGAACGGAGGCAAAGGCGGACGGGTTTGCACGGCTGAAGTTGCCATAATTTCCTCCTCCCAGTGCCTACTCGACTCTGCGCCGAGGATGCCGCCTCTCTCGCGGCATTCCCTCGGCGTTATTGCGAAATTCACATCGTGAGCACGACGCGGAACTCCGCTTTACCGCTCATCATTCGCGCGAAGGCTTCGGCGGCTCGTTCAAGCGGATATGTCTCAATCATGGGACGCACACCGCTCAATTCGGCGAAGCGCATGGTGTCCTCGGAATCGGTTGGCGTACCCACGGCCGAGCCTCGGATGGCACGCTCACCACTGATGAGCTGTAACGGTGTGACTTCAATCGGATCAGTTGTTATGCCCACCACTATTAACTTGCCAGTGGGACCCAGGCCGCCGATCAACTCGGACATAGCCTTCGAACTTGGCGCGGTGGCAAGAATTGCTTGCGCGCCGCCCAGCTTTTGTAGTTCCTGGGCTGCATTGGTCGATTGGGAGTCGATGTACACGCTGGCTCCAAGCTTCTTTGCGAGCGCGGAGTTCTCCGATCCACGGCCGATCGCAGCAATCTTGTAACCGAATTTATTCCCAAATTGGATTCCGAGGTGGCCCAGGCCGCCGACGCCTTGGACCGCAACCAGACTGCCGGGTAATGCGCCGCTGTGCCGCAGCGCGTTAAAAGTGGTGACTCCGGCGCATAGCAGGGGACCCGCTTCCGCGTCAGTGAGTGTGTCAGGTATTGCCGCCAGTGATTCAACCGGTGCCACCATGTACTGCTGATATCCCCCGTCGTAGCTGATGCCGGCAACTTTGGGGTTGTGGCAGTAAAGGAAGCGCCCACGCCGGCATTCAACACACGTGTTGTCCTGCCCGCCATGCCAACCGACGCCAACGCGTTGTCCCTTCTTCCATGCCGAGACCTCGGCTCCCACTTCGTCGATGACCCCGGCAACTTCGTGCCCGGGAACTCGAGGATATTGAATTCCCGGCCAGAGGCCTTCTTTCACAAACATGTCGCTGTGGCAAACGCCGCAAGCCTGCACTTTAATGCGCACTTGACGTTCTCCAGGTTTGGGAACCTCGCGCTCGACGATCTCGAAATCCCCTCCGGGCCTTGAAATCTGCGCCACCATCATCGGCGCTACCGCTGGCCTCGGCGCTACTCTTATCGTTGCCATAAATCCTCCTTCGGATCAGCTGTTGTTCGGATTCGTATTGCAGCGAGTGCGCCCAAAGGGTACTCGCCACATTCTTAGAGCCATCACTGTGCTCGCCTGAAGGGCAGCGAGCTCAACTTCAGCGTCAACGGCCACGGTTGGCCGTGTACAGGACCTTTTCAAGACCGCTCAGGAAAGGGGATTTTGCTTGTGCGAGCTGGTTCTGAATCCTGATGCATTCCCTTTCTGCAAGAAAAACATTGGTTGCGCGTGCCCGATGGAGCTGGCCGCAGTGAGGAATTAAGCCGGAGGTGTAGGGGTCCTGAATTTCTCGACTAAATTCTACGCTCGTGAAAGCCTTCAGGGGGGAACGTGCAACATTGCAGGGACGGTCGGATTGCCAATGGCGGAAGCCGCCAAGCAGGCGGTTGGAAATCCGGAGTCGCTGAACGTCGTTGCCGACGCTGGCTACTCGAACGGCACACAAGCGGAAACTTGCGAACGGCAAGGGATCATCCCGCACGTTCCAGCCAACCGTGCGGTGAACAATTATGGTGGTGGGCAGCTGTTCGATCCCCGTGAGTTCCACTATGACGAAAAGACAGACGTGTATCATTACCCAGCCAACCAGGTCCTTACGCGCAAACAACTGCTGCGAAAGAGACATCGCGTCATTTATGTTGGCGACCCCAAAGTATGTGGGGCTTGTGCCTTGAAATTGCGCTGCACAAATGCTGCGCAACGATTCGTGCAACGTCACGTGAATGAGGGAGCGCTGCAAAGAATGCAGCAACGAGCGACTGCAGAGATGATGCGCTTGCGACGCGCTACAGTAGAACATCCATTCGCGTCACTCAAATACCGAATCTTCGGACACCCGCGATTCCTACTGTGCGGCATCCAGGGAGCGCAGGTAGAGATGAGTCTGGCAACCATGGTCTACAACTTGAAGCGCATCATGAACGTAATGGGCTGCAACCCAATGTTGAAGATGCTCAAGACCTAATCCACTGAAGCTGCTTCGGCAACAACATAGGAAACAACAAGCGATGTCCGCTACCTCCAGACATCGCTTGTTCTCAATCAGTTTCGTAACAGACTCGATTCGGACGGATTTTTTCCGGACTCCGGATGATGCCCGTCAGTCGACCTTCGAAATTGCGTGGCGTGTTCGACGCCTTGCGTTCCGCTCTAAATGATCAAACGTGGCCTGAATAAGCCATCCGGCGCTGTTCTCGCCGCTGGGCGGTTCCTGACTTGTCCTCAGCTCGCGAACGACATCATTCATTGCATCCCACAGCGCCGAATCGCGTTGCTGAAATCGCGCAAGTTGCTTTCGCACACCTTCCTGACTCAGACCTCCTGTAATGCCGTCGTTCTCCGACAAATCGGATTTATGTAACAAACCGTGTTCCTTGTTGGTTCACGCGGATGTGCGCAAAAAGCAAAATCTCGTCGGGGGAATCTATTGATTCGCCCGCGAAAGCGTGCTCAAGCCCTTGGACAACGGATTTAGCGGCATTCTGTTGGTCGGGTCCGAGAGACGCCTGCAGCACTGAAGCAGTCTTCAGCAGTGCTTCGCGCCGCTGTTCAGGTGAGAGTTGAAGCACAGCTTCGACAGCTTCTGCCATTCTTGCAGACGCAGCTACCGTCGGCGCCGTGGCTGGTTCAACCGGTCCTTTCTTCAATTCTTCTGCGAGTCCTTCGAATGCTGCGGCTTGAGCATTGAACGCCGTCTCAACAGCTTGTTGGCCACCCTTGTCGTGGTTAAGATAATCCAAGAACTCGTCTCCCGCTTCTCCTGTTTCAATGAACCGGAGGAAGTCCTGGTGCCAGCGGCTCTGAACGTTCTGGAGAAGATCGTCAAGTTTCATTGTGTCCTCGCGTAGCTATGATTTCCACTCTTCACTATGTAGACGGGGACGATGGCAATCTATTACACCAAGACAGAACAACTTCAACGTTTTCAATTACTTACGTAAAAACAAATGATTCAACGCAATTCTTCTCTAAGGCGATGCAATATGCGAAACAATCTAACTGCGGCAGCAGAATACGAAGTCCCTAAAATCTCTGCAATCTGCGCGATGCTGAGATTGCGCCAGAATCGCATGCGGAGCAGATTTCGCTCTTCCGCAGTCAATCGCACGAGCGCTCGGCGCAATTTTGCTGCGTTGTAATGTGTAGCAACATCTTCGTCCACTCCCGACGGCGCTTCGAATTCCTCAGCAATTGAGAGTTCAAAACTGCGTCGCCGTTGACGTAAGAGATCAGTTGCAGCATTTCGAAGCATTATCGCTATGTAACCAGCGGGGGAGACAGCTGCTTTGATTCGATCGATGATGTGAAGTGACTGTAGTTTTAATAATGCATCCTGAACTAGGTCATCAATTTCCGTCGCTTGTAATTCTGGATAAATGCGGATGAGAACTCGACCATAGGCACGTAGCAATGAAGCCGCAGAGTCCCAAGCATCGTTATCTTCCGCAAATGCTCGAGTGGTTGATCGCGACCGGAGATCTGCCTCGAGACGCGGGAGCAAGGCAGCCCAACTGTTTTCGATTGTCATATACGGCCGAGATAGCGGGCCAGTTCGCCGACCAGGGTGCCTAACCTATTTCGAAATCGCGTCGCCGTCTTGATCCAGAAGATTTTTTGCTGTGTTGGAGTGAGCTTTAATGGAGCGATCACTTCCTGAACCGTTGCACCCTCCAGCAAAACCTTTCCGAGGACGCCTCTCATCTGTTTGGTTTCTGTGTCGTCGTCCCCTTCGATACCGCCTATCAGTTGTTGCAGGCACCGCTGGGGTGTAAACGGCTCCCGCTTTTCACGAACCTTGTCTACGGCTTCGATGATTACACCGATCAGTGACATTACGAGCAGGACTAGAGCGCAATAGAAGACAAACCGACGCCACTCGGCCCTTCGATGTGGGTCGAATGACTTGTCACTGGGATAGAGATACCAATCAACAACTTTGTGACTGCTCGAATTCGGCGAAAAGTGCAGGGTTACACTAGCTCCTGCTGGCCAATCAAATTTGTCTTGAGGGACAGTAGAGTTCTTAGTAATCGTTAACCACTCGAAGCCCGTCTCTGCATCTTGTTGATTAACCCGCAGCGGCGTCCCGGTCGAAGTTTCTCCTGAAACGGATTCATTTGTCGCTGCAATTTTTAGACGAAGCCAGCAACTCATGTTTCCGCCGGGATCAGCGGAAAGGACGAGATCTCGCTTGGTCTCCTCATGCCACTCGAGTCTCGATTCGTGCCCCCTTGCGATTGGAGTGTCACCAATTTTGTGATCATCTAAACGGGGGTCTTTGCCCGGCCGTACAGGAGCACGATTGGTTCCTTAACAATCACCAAAACGGGAACGCTCAAAATGTAAGAAAACAGCACTGACGGATTCAAGAAGAAGGGAAGTGGCGGGAGCGACGGGACTCGAACCCCGCGGCCTCCTACGTGACAGCGGGTTTAACGTACTTTTAACGACATAGAAGAGCACGGACGGCACTGTAAGTCATTGGAAGTACACCATAGGCACCGCTATTGTGTATCGCGATGTGTATCGCGCGTCACGCGATCCTTACTTGATCGCGCAGGTTTATGCTTTCCGAAACCAGTGTGATGAAACTTTCCACTGGTTGGACCAGGCTCACACTTCGCACGACGACGATATTGAGATGAAAGTGGATCCCCTTTCCAAAGTCGGGGTGACATTAAGAAAGAAACTGATCGCGCGTGAAAGCCAGCCTAACTTTGGCTTCTTACTCATGACGCCTCCAGAGTCTGCACGAACTCAGCTACTCGTACCGAAGTGCCACCATCGGATCAACTCGCGTGGCGCGGCGGGCGGGGATGTGGCACGCGACCAGAGCGACAACGGCCAAAAGCAGCCCAACAGAGGTAAACGTAATCGCATCGGTCTCACTGACGCCAAAGAGTTGCGCCTTAAGCAAGTGTGTGAATGCCAAAGCGAGCGCCGTGCCCACGACAAGGCCCGCCAGTGTGAGCCTGAATCCCTGGCCAAGAACGAGACTGTAGATGCCTCGCTTCTCCGCGCCGAGCGCCACGCGGATGCCGATTTCCCGCGTGCGTTGGCGAGTGGTGTAAGCCACGACGCCATAGATGCCGACGGCGGCGAGCAGCATGGCAAGAAAACCGAACGAGCCGGCAAACGTAACCGCGACGCGTTGAAAAAGTGAGCCGAGCTGCATGGTGACGGAAAGCGGATTCACATTGAACAGCGGTAACTCCGGATTGAGCTGATGGATGGTCTCTTCCACCGAAGAAGCGAGGGCAACCGGATCGCCCGTTGTGCGGAGGTGAATGGTGGTGTCCCCCTCGGAGCGGAAGGACTGGTAAATCGGCAGATAGATGACAGGCTCGGTCGGGGAGGTGAGCATGCGGTATTTGGCGTTGCGTGCGATCCCAACGATGGTGAAACGAGCGCCGTCCGTCACCTGCTTGCCGATAGCGTTTTCACCCGGCCAATAGCGATCGACAAAGGCCTGGTTGACGACGGCAACGAGTTGCGAATCTGGCGTATCCGCTTCGGTGAATTCACGGCCTGAAATCACCGAGGTGCGGAGAGTGCGGAAGTAATTCGGCCCGACGATCGCTCGGCTGATCTCCATCCATTCGTGCGGTTGTGGCACGTAGCCTTGGATCTGCTGATAGTCGGAGTGGATGCTGAAGCTCAGTGGTGAAAAATCAGCCAAGGTCACGGATTCGACTCCGGGAAGCGCCGAGAGCCTGTCGAGCACCTGCCGGTTGAACGCCACACCCGTCGCGCGCGTGTAACCAGCTGGCGAGAGCTCATAAGAGGCAAGCAGCAGATGACTTGCTTCGAATCCCGGATCCGATTGCTGTGCTT
>DATLKS010000982.1:0-8102 GCA_035538255.1 Terriglobales bacterium | reverse complement strand
CTGCCTCTCAGCATGCTGCGGCGGTTTGGCTAACACCACGACGTGAATCCCGGCGTTCATGAGCAACTCGACGGCCCTCGCGTTCCAATTAGACAGAATCACGACATTGGTCCCTGTCGTGCCATCGACAAAGTTCTGGAGTACCTTGATCACGAGATCATCTTTTTCAGCATGCACAAGCAGACCGCGTAGATCGGCCGCCGTAGCTTCCGCGAGCTCCACTGGCGCGAGAATCATGCCTGCCGCGACAGTGTTGTTTGAACCAGGATCGATCAGAATGAAGCTTCCGGTCCGGCGGTTTTCACGGTAGAGGTCAAATAGCACTCGCCGGTTCGTCTCGATGGTGACTACGCCGATGTCGTTCATCTGTAGTGTCTCAGCCGTTTCAAATTCGAGTGATTGAATGTTGAACCTGGATTCAACTCCGACTTCCGCTGCAGTTGTTTGCGCCGTGTGTTTTAGCAGGTAGCGACGGCCTGGCATAAGCTCTTGTTCTGAAAACCAGATCATCTGCGCCCGGAAACTTCGGGTGGCAAAGGGCAAATCGTACGCAGCCGCCAGAAGGTCTCCGCGGCTGATGTCAACCTCATCTTCGACTGTAAGCGTTACCGATTGTGGCGCAATTGCCTCGTCAAGCTCTCCGTCCAAAGTCACAATTGACTTCACAAGCGTCTGGCGCAGCGAAGGCAGTACCGTAATGGAATCGCCGACCGCAATGCTTCCCGAAGTGATCTGGCCAGAGTAGCCTCGGAAATCTGAAGTCCGCTGTACCAATTGCACGGGCAAACGAAAAGGCCGGATGTGCTCAGTTCGCGTGACATCGACCGATTCCAGATATTCGAGTAAGGATGGACCCTGGTACCACGGCGTTGTTGAACTCCGATGCACGACATTGGTGCCCGATGCGGCGCTCACCGGAAAGAACTCCACGCTTTCGAACTCGAGTTGACCGAGTGTGGCCGACAATTCCTGGCGCAGATTCGTAAAAACCCGCTCGGAATATCCAACCAGATCCATCTTGTTGATCACGACTACGAGATGCCGAATTCCCAGCAGGCCGATAATGTAAGCGTGGCGCTTGGACTGAGGCTGAATGCCTCGGCTGGAATCGACGAGCAGGATTGCCAGATCCGCATTCGATGCGCCTGTTGCCATATTGCGTGTGTACTGTTCATGGCCGGGCGTATCGGCAAGAATGAACTTACGCTTTGCCGTGCTGAAGTAGCGATAGGCAACATCAATTGTGATGCCCTGCTCGCGTTCAGCGCGAAGTCCGTCGGTCAGCAAGGCAAGCTCCAGATCACCGCGAGACGCACGCTTCACCGCATGTAACTGATCTTCGTAAACGCTTTGCGAGTCGTACAGTAATCTGCCGAGCAGAGTAGATTTGCCATCGTCAACGCTGCCCGCGGTGACGAGGCGAACTAAATCTTTCTGCTGCTCTCCTCTGAAGAACTCTTCAGCAGTAAGTGCCGGATTGAGAACTGTACTCAAAAGTATCCTGCTCTCTTCTTGAGCTCCATCGAGCCGTCCTGATCGTGGTCGATGATGCGATTTTCCCGCTCGGAACGACGGAAAGAGACAAGTTCTTCAATAATCTTAGGCAACGTGTCAGCGTCAGACCTAATTGCTCCCGTGCACGGGCTGCATCCAAGCGACCGCATGCGGCATTTGACGAGCTGCGGCGCTTCTCCCGGAAGCAGCGGTATGAACGGCTGCTCCAGCGAAATTAAAGAATCTCCACGTACCAGCATGGGCCTGGGCTTGGCAAAATAGAGCGGCACGATAGGAATTTTTTCGAGGTGGATGTATTGCCAGATGTCCATCTCCGTCCAGTTCGAAAGTGGGAAGATGCGCACGCTCTCCGCCGGACCGATGCGACCGTTGTAAAGATTCCAGAGCTCGGGACGCTGCTGCTTCGGATCCCATTGTCCCTTGGGATCGCGAACAGAATAGATGCGCTCCTTGGCTCGCGATCGCTCCTCATCGCGGCGTGCACCGCCGAAGGCGGCGTCGAAGCCACCTTCTCGGAGAGCGTCGAGCAGCGCCTGGGTCTTTAACAGCTCACAGCAACGCTGCGTGCCGACACGGAAGGGATTGGTTCCTGCCTCGAGCGCCTCCCGGTTCGTGTGCACGATCAACTTCAGGCCGAGCTGCTGTGCCTGGCGATCGCGGAATTCGATCATCTCGCGGAATTTGTAGCCGGTATCGATGTGCAGCAATGGGAATGGAATCTTGCCTGGATAGAACGCCTTCTGGGCCAGGCGCAACATTACGGATGAATCTTTGCCGATCGAATAAAGCATTACCGGACGCTGGAACTCCGCTACCACCTCCCTCAGGATGTGGATGCTCTCCGCCTCGAGCATTTGTAGATGAGTGAGCTTCGGAATCATGGCCTTGTTCCGACCTCCGCTCCCGCGCGAACGAGCCTCTCGCCTTCGCTAGTCTGGATCACATGAAGTCCGCACTCGGTTTTGGCCAAGCCTGACCATCGCCCTGAGCGTGGATCCTCACCGGGAAGAACAGCGCGTGTGCAATGCGTGCAACCGATGCTCGGGTACCTGCGATCGTGCAGAGGGTTGTAGGGAACCTCATGGGAACGAATGTATTCCCAAATTTGCGCCTCCCTCCAATCGGCCAGCGGATTCAGCTTCACCAAATCAAACTTCGCATCCCATTCCAGCTTGCGGGCGGTCGCTCGCGTGGGTGATTGCTCCCGGCGAATGCCGGTAATCCAAGCTGAGGAGGATTTCAGCCTCTCCGTTAACGGTTCGACTTTCCGGATGGCGCAGCATCGGTCGGGTTCCCGCGCCCAAAGCGCTGCGCCAAATTCGCGAGACTGTTCCTCAGGACTCAGCTTGGGGCGAAGCCGTTCAACCTTGATCCCGTAATTTGTTTCAACCCTCGCAATTAAGTCATAGGATTCCGGAAACAGGAAATCAGTATCCAAGGTGAATACCGGGAAGGGATTGCCGATACGAGAGGCTATGTCAATAAGCACGACATCTTCGGCACCGAAGCTGGAAGCCATAGCCGCACCCACGCCAAACTCTTGCGCTGCCCACGCGAGAAGCTCCCCGGCGCTCCAGTTTTCTGCCGTAGCCTGTGCCTCAAGCAAACCCTGGTTCATACCAACTCCTGCTAATTCGCGGCCAAAAGAAAACCCGCTCACCCGACGCTATAGCCGTCTGGTGAGCGGGTTGTGATCTCTAGAATTGCGCTTTTACTTCAGATCATGCTTCGCCAGAACGGACACTCAGTGCGATCGCGCAACAGCGACAACACGCAGCGGTGTTCTCGAAGCGGTGATTCATCAGAACATGATTAGTACATAAGCTTCGATGACGTGTCAACGGAACTTGTGGCGGATATTTCTTCCCGGCCACAAGCATTAACGAAACGTTATCCTGAAAGCACTTCTTTTGCGCGAGGGATCTCCGGCAATGCTTCGCATTTATTGACGGTTGTATGGCTCTTCTATCAAGAACTACGGGATGGGCAGCGGAGCCCGCGAGGCATGTAACCCAAAGCATTGATTCATCTATCGGCGATTCCAATCTGTCCCATACGCGAATTAAATTGCATCCAGCTTGACGGAGCAGGAATCTGTCTTGTAATTTTGCTGCGATGAGTATTTCGACTCACACCCAGGTCATGGCTTGTCGATGCGCAATCTGTATTTGTACGCCGACGTGTGGGTCGATGGAGGCGCCGTAGTATCTAAGTAAGCGCATAGTTTGCCAACGACCCACAAGAGATTTGTGGGTCGTTTTGTTTTGGGCTGAATTTGCCGGTGGATCGCAGTGAGTCGCACGGACTGAAATGGAAATCGTTCTCGGGTTCTTAATCGCGGCAACCGTCGGTATAACCGGCATCGGAGGTGGAAGCTTTACCACTCCGGTACTGGTGCTGCTGATTGGTTTGCCTGCGGGCGAGGCTGTGGGAACAGCAATGGTTTTTGCCGCAATCTTGCGTCTCCTAGCGGCACCTTTCTATCTAGTACGGCGCAATGTTGATTCGAAGTACTTGCGGTTTCTACTGCTGGGAGCAGTTCCGGGACTGCTCATCGGAACGTGGCTGCTTCGGCTGATGCGGACCCAAAGCTGGAGCCCAGTCGCGCTGCTGCTGATCGGCATCATGTTGACGATTTCCTCGGCGCTCACCTTCGCGCCACGAGTTCACCAGCCACAACTCACACGTCGAAGAAGCGGCTTGCTCTCTTTGCTGGCTCTGCCGATCGGAATTGAAACTGGATTTTCCTCGGCCGGAGCCGGAGCGCTAGGCACGATCGTGCTTTTGAACTACTCGGAATTGTCTCCCGCAACTGTCGTCGGAACCGACCTGCTGATGGGAATTGTTCTGGCGGTGGTCGGAAGCCTTTTTCATTTGAGCTGGGGATCGATCAATACAGTTTCCCTGCTCCGCCTGCTAGCGGGCGGCCTTCCTGGCGTGCTCTTGGGATGCGCTGTTGCGAAAAAGGTTCCTGCGCAGAAATTGCGAATAGCGGTCGCCGCGGTTGCGGTCGTGCTGGGATTGCAACTGATCTGGCTGGGCGGCTTGCCATTGGTACGGACCTACGCGACCAGCAGCCAATCCGTAGCGCGAAAGCAAATCGCGCCTTCAGACTCCCCGGGAAGGAAAGCAGCTAACAGATCTCGTGCGTTGATCACGAGCTACACCGCCATGCCCGTTTTGGAAGCCTTCTATTCTCTGCCGACCGGCGTCACATTCCTCGGGCTTTGTTGTCGCTAACGCGAATTCCTCCTGGTTACCGTCCCCACCAACATTCAATCTGCGCTGCTCATTGGAGAAAAGCTCGTGCTCAGAGTATCGAAGTACACCCTGCAATTTACGGTATTGCTTCTAGCGACAACTCTGCCCAACTCTTTGTCAAGCCAAACCGTAGGAGCGTCCATCTCGGGCGTAATTCAGGATCCCACAGGCGCGGCACTCCCCGCTGTCCAAGTGGTGGTTACGAATACAGAAACCGGATCCCAGCGCATTCTGGTCAGCGACGACTCCGGCAGATATGCAGCACCTTCGCTCGCGGTCGGAGCTTACGAAGTTCGGGCGACCAAGCCAGGATTCAGCCCACAAATTAAGAACGGAATTCAGCTCGTGGTCGGCCAGAGCGCCACAGTTGACATTACCTTACCCGTCGGTAAAGTGCAGCAGGAGCTAACGGTTGTAGAAGTAATTCCGCCTGTGAATCTCTCGACACAGGACTCATCAGGACTTGTTGGCCAGCGACAAGTAAAAGAACTTCCGCTAAACGGAAGAAGTTACGACCAGCTCCTCACGCTGAATCCAGCGACGGTCAACTACACCTCCGAGCGATCCGGCGGGATTGGTACTTCTAATTCCGCGGTAGGAAATATGTTTGCGGTCTCCGGCCATCGTCCTCAGGAGAATCTTTTCTTGCTTAACGGCATCGAGTTCACCGGCGCATCGCTGGTGAACCTTACTCCGGGCGGCGCCAGCGGACAACTCCTGGGAGTCGATGCAGTTCGCGAATTCAACGTCGTAGCGGACACGTACGGAGCTGAATACGGCAAGCGTCCCGGAGCCCAAGTGAGCATTCTCACCGCGGCAGGGACCAACCAGCTCCACGGAAGCGCGTACGAGTTTCTGCGCAACCATGCTCTAGATGCGCGCAATTACTTCGATCAGGGTGGTACGTCGCAGTTCCAGCGCAACGTATTCGGTGGCGCGCTGGGTGGACCGATTCGAAAGAACAAGCTGTTTTTGTTTGGGAACTATGAAGGCTTCCGCCAACACTTGGGGCTGACCGACGTCACGCTTGTGCCCGATAATGACGCTCGCGCAGGATATCTCACGAACTCGAATGGCAGGCAAACCCACGTTGGCGTGGCCCCCGCTGTCGTGCCACTGCTTTCGTTGTGGCCAATCCAGAACGGTCCCGAATTGGGCGGCGGCATCGCTGAAGCCTTCAGTCATCCATTGCAGGTCATTCGCGAAGATTTCGGCACTGCTCGTCTGGACTACACCATCTCCGACCGAGATGCGCTCTTTGGGGTTTACACCATCGACGACAGCGGGGACGACACGCCAACCGTGAATCCCCTGAGCCGCGTGATCGAGAATCTGCGGGAGCAGGTGGTGAGTTTGCAGGAACAGCGCATCTTCTCTCAATCGGTTCTCAACGCAGCTCGAATCGGATTTTCGCGCGCCGGCTATTTCTTCAATGGAGATACACCGGTTAGCGTCCCAGGTTGGGTCTCAGGATCTCCGATTGGAGCGCTCGTGGTTGGAGGGGGCACAGCGTCCAACGGAGCGTCGCAGCTCGGCCCAGCCGGCACAAACGCTGGGGACAACATGCGAACGACGCGTAATCTCTTTACTTACGACGATCGCGTAACGCTCACGCACGGAGCTCACCAAATCGAAGCGGGAGCGTGGTTCCAGCAGCTTCAGGCAAATGATGATCTTGCACAATTCCAATATGGGCAAGCGTCATTCACCAGCCTTGCGAGCTTTTTGCAAGGGACGGTATCGACGTTCACAGTCGTGCCTTCACCAACTCCGCTGAACTGGCGCTCGCTTGAAGCCGCGGGATTCTTTGACGACACACTCAAGCTGAAGCCGAATCTGCAATTGCGCGCGGGATTCAGGTTTGAATCCACCAATGGCTGGAACGAGGCGCATGGACGAGCGTCGAACTATCTGTTCGACTCGAATAGTGTGATTCAAACGCAGCCCCGAGTTGGAAGCTCTATCTTCACAAACAATCGCGCCAAGTTTCTGCCGGAGCCAAGGATCGGCGTCGCATGGAGTCCGCTCGGCAGCACGAAGACGGTTGTGCACGCGGGATTTGGCATTTACCGCGCGCTGCTCGACAACCTGGATTATCGGCTGGATCAGGTGGCGCCCTTCAATACGACGCAAACTCTGCGCAACCTGCCGGTATCGAGCTTGCAGATCAATCCAGGCGCGACACTTCCAGCCGGGAGTCTAATTTCACCGAGCGGCATTCAGCCGGACGCTTACACGCCAACCATCCTTTCGTACACCTTGAAAGTTGAGCGAGAGATTTTCCCGAACACGGCTGTGAGCGTCGGATACGTGGGTTCGCACGGTTACCACGAAATTTTATCCGGAGATGCGAACGAGCCCGTGCCCACCGTGTGCCCCGCCGCTTCTTGCCCGGCCAGCCTCGCACCCGGCACGATCTACTATCCGAAAGGTGCACCGTTTGCCAATCCGAATTTCGCAAATACCACAACGTGGTTGACTGAGGGAGTGAGTTCTTACAATGCGCTCGAAGTTGACGTGCACCGTGGTTTCAGCCATGGACTGCAGCTGCGTGGTACATATACATTCGCGAAGAGTTTAGACGACGGCACGGCCTGGGCGAGCAGCGTGGGCGCAAATGCTCCAGGGTATGTGATGTTTCCTGCAAATCCCAAATTGGATTGGGGACCTTCGGCAACCGATGTGCGGCACCTTGCCGCGATCAATGGCACCTACAAACTTCCGTTGGGCAGAGGCATGACATTCTTCCGAGCAGGTGAGGGATGGCGGGACAAAGTCGCCAGCGGATGGAGTTTGAGTGGGATCGGGAGTTTGCAGTCTGGATTTCCGTTCACTCCACAGCTCGGATTTAATCCAACCAACAATGGCGATAGCCGCAATCCGATTCGGCCATCGTGGAATCCAGCCTTCAGCGGCCCGGTTCTCCTCGGCAATCCAAAGCAGTACTTCAATGCCAATGCTTTCGTGGTGCCCATTGCGGGAACATACGGAAATGTGAAACGTAATTCGCTAACAGGACCAGGATTGGCGGAGCTGGATGTCGCGTTGCTGAAAACGACTGCTCTCTTCGAAAAAACCAGTCTTCAATTCCGGGCTGAGTTCTTCAATGTTTTGAACCACACGAATTTCGCCACCCCCAACACAGTTGTGTATTCGTCCGCCTCGTTGGCTCCATCTCCAACGGCGGGCGTGATTACAGCGACGGCGACCTCGTCACGACAGATTCAGTTTGGACTGAAAATGCTTTTCTAAGATATCGTAACGACGCCGCATGCTACGTCGCTACCTTGTGCTTTAGGCTGCGGCGGCTTTCGCTCTTTGCTCGC
>DATLKS010000981.1:0-3818 GCA_035538255.1 Terriglobales bacterium | reverse complement strand
CGCCATTTTCGCAGCGATCTTCTTATTATGTGCTGCAGGACTCGCCGGCGATGATTCGCCGCCTCAGCCCAAAGTCCAGATTCCCGAAAGCAGCTTCATTTCACCGCACCAGTACACCAATGCCTTCTTTGGATTCGCGTTGTCGATCCCCGGCGGCTGTCGTTTTCAAGTATTCGACCAGAGCGACTCCGACAAGCCATCGGAGCATTTTCTCTTTGGCGAGAAATGCCCGGGGAAAGGACTTACCACCTTTGGCATTTCGGCGACTCCAGTGCTCGGATCGGCCGATGATGACGTCCGGAAGGCCGTACTGCTTCCCAGAATGGGGCCAGGAGTTTCTCCGCAGCCGCTAAGCCTTGGTGGCAGATTGTTTTGGAAGAACGCGCTCGAGGAGAAAACTTTGTGGGGACAGAAGGTCTGGCGGGCGCGTTATGCAACTCTCGCCAAGGGCTTTGTCGTGCTGTTTTGGATGTCGTCATTCGATTCCAGATTGGCTGCGAACCTGCGCCAGGCGATTGAAACCATCAAGTTCTTCGAACCATCCCGTTCCGGAGAGATGGCCGGTCTCGAGAGCCGTCCCTACCTTCCTGACGCCGCGCGCCTGCGCACGCAGCCGACTCCAGACGTAAACATTGCACAGCTCGACGCCGGCGAGCTTCGCGGCAATGTATATGTGAATAACTTCCTTGGCTTTTCCTATGTATTTCCCGAAGACTGGATTCGCAGCACACAAGCGAATCTGCAGCCGGCTATGCGAAAACCGGATTCCGAAACCTTAATCTCCGCTTCGGAATCAACCGCAACTCCTGGTCAGTGTCTGCGCGTGCTCGCCTCGTTCACACGCTTCGAGGAAGGCACTCGCGGTCTCGACTTCAATCCCCGAACTACCTTGATGGCTGCCGATCCTACCTGCTTCATTCCCGATATGAAGTTTCCAACATCTCTTGAAGATAAGGAAACGGTGCAGAGCTATGGCGAGGCCTTGGCTCGTTCACTCGCCGGCACGCCGCTCATGGGCAGACAAAAAATCCAACTCTTTGGTATCGATCTGAACGGCCACATCTTTCTCGAGATGACCAGCAGCAACGCCGAACCGGTCAAGGATAACGGACTGCTGCGCAAAATCCATAGTGATATGATCCTTACTGTTTTTCGCAACCTGTGGATTATCTGGTTGTCGGAGAGCGATACCGAATTGGAATTTGCAGCAGTGTTCAAGTCGTCAATTTCGTTTGACTCGACGGATTTCCGGTAGCGTCCGCCGCGATCTTCGGAGTTTTCAAAAAGCACTCAGTTCTCTACACTGAGCTTTCAGCTAAGGCAAAATGCTCACACGGATGCTACGGATCTATCGTCTTTCGGCTCTCAGCTGTGGCGAAGGCAGAGAGACCAGGTGCTAACTTCTAGGAACAAGGAATGCTCCGCCGCGGACAATTGAATAATGACGGCGGCATTCAGGTCAGGCGATCATACTCAGCGTGAGAGGCGATCCAAAACCACGTCACCACCGATCCTTCGAAAGTGCCGAGAGCACGGTATCCGAATCCAATGCGAACCGAGTAAACATTCTCCTGTTGGTCTATTTTCTTGAATCGAAAACTCGGGTGGGACGGATCAGCGCGAACAGAGCATATGTCCGCCGAGCCTGAGTTTGGACTTCTTCTGGTAGGGCGGAGAACGCTGTTCGGAAGGACTTCCTAGTCTTGGATTCGATCACAGAAGCTCATCGAGAGGACGAGTCTTACCCTCGCGATGTTCTTGCTGAGCCTCCTCTGCGAGTCGGCGAAGTTTGCCTGGATCACGCGCCAACATCTCTTTCCAGACCGCCTCGTCCTCCAGAGTCTCAATGATTTGCGCAGCGATGGCATCCTGCTCTTCGCGTGGAAGCATAGCCACTTTTCGCAGCGCACTTTCCAGCAATTCCGTCATGGCGCGAGCCTAGCAAAGCAGCGCTGCACACGCAAGCGCTACACAGTTCCGGTGCTGAATTTCATCGCTGCAGGTCGCAGGACTTGGGAGTTGGGGCGGTGGGTTCTACGGACATTGCGAATGCTCAGATTTCCGCCGGACTACTGATGACAACAGAAGGTCTATTGCGTGCATTTGACCTCGCACTCCCTCAACGCGTAATTTCATCCTTCTTAATTCTCATTTCTTCCCAATCCATGATCGGAGACCCGATGAAATCTGTGCTCTTACTGGTTGCTGCGGTGTTGGCGATCGTAGTTGTCGCTCAGGAACGTAAGCCGGAACCGTTCGACTTAAAGGCTCATTACACCAAGTACGAATACCGGATAGCGATGCGCGACGGCGTTCATCTTTTTACTTCCGTCTACGTTCCCAAGGACACCTCACGTACATATCCGTTTCTCATGACGCGCACTCCTTACAGCGTTGGTCCTTATGGCGAGGATCATTACAAAACCAGGCTGGCGCAGTCAGAGGCTTTCGAGCGCGCTGGTTACATCTTTGTATTTCAGGATGTCCGCGGACGCTATCAATCGGAGGGACGCTTTGTCGACATGCCCCCGCAGTTCGATCGTCCCATTTCTCCCAGGGATGTAGATGAGAGCACCGATACATACGACACTATTGAGTGGCTGCTGAAGAACGTGCCGAATAACAATGGCAAGGTAGGCATCTACGGGATCTCTTATCCGGGATTCTTTACATCCGCGAGCATCATCAATTCGCATCCGGCGATCAAAGCCGCGTCGCCGGAGGCGCCCATGACGAATCTGTTTGAAGGCGATGACGGATATCACGGAGGCGCCTTCATGCTGGCCGCGAACTTCGGTTTTTATGCGCGATTCAGGCCACGTGCGGCGGAACTGGAGTTGCCCGCGGCACAGCCGTTTGCGCCCTACGACTATGGCACTACTGACGGCTATGAATTTTTTCTGCGGCATTATCCCATTTCGAATCTGGAGGCGATCATCAAGACTCCGCTGTTCGAAGATCAGGCCAACAACGCGGTTTACAACGATTTCTGGAAGCCGCGCGATGTCTCGCAACACATGAAAGGCGTGAAGTGCGCAGTGCTGACCGTCGGCGGATGGTTCGATGCCGAAGATCTGGAAGGTCCGTTCAAGACCTTTCATGCCATCGATAAGAACAATCCGGGAATCGTGAATGACATTGCAGTTGGCCCATGGGTGCACGGAGGCTGGGGCCGCGCGAACTATTTAGGCAGACACATTGGCCGCGTGCTCTTCAATTCCAATACCGCCGACTACTACCGCGAGCACATCATCTTTCCCTTTTTTGAACAGTATCTGAAGGGCAACGGCGATGCTCATCTTATGAAAGCCACTGTGTTCGAGACCGGCAGCAACGTCTGGCGGCAATATTCAGCGTGGCCTCCGAAAGAGGCGCAGAGCAGGTCGCTCTACCTGCACGCCAATGGAAAGCTCTCGTTCGATCCGCCGGCCTCGGGCGAAGCGGCGTTTGACGAGTACGTGAGCGATCCGCGGCGTCCAGTTCCGTTTGTGTCCTATGCCGTTAATGCAGTTCCGCAGGAGTATATGGTCAGCGATCAGCGCTTCGCAGCCAAGCGTCCCGATGTGCTGGTGTACGAGAGCGATCCGTTGCAGGACGACATCACCATCGCCGGCCCTGTACTGCCCCATCTGCAAGTTTCTTCCAGCGGTACCGATTCGGACTTTGTGGTGAAGCTGATCGACGAGTATCCGCCGGCGTTTGACGAGCCGCCGGGGCCAGAGCCGCCTCCGCCAAGTGACGTAGAAATGCCGCAGGAAAAAATGGGTGGGTATCAGATGTTGGTGCGCGGCGAACCCATGCGCGCAAAATTTCGCAAT
>DATLKS010000980.1:0-8390 GCA_035538255.1 Terriglobales bacterium | reverse complement strand
AGCTCCAGCTTCTCCATCATCTCGTTCAACTTCTGATTTGCCGTTTCATGCTGGACTTGCAATTGCACTAAATCCTTGCGAAGAGTGGCGAGTTCGTCCTCTTCCCGATTCAATTCGCCTGTGTACCTCTCAGCGAGTGAGCGCACCTCCACCCCACCTTTGAGGGCGGCGAGGTTCTCTCGCAAACGCTTCTGGTCATCGAAGATGGCGCTGATCTTGTTCTTCGTGCTCGCGATCTTCTGATCGTAACCAGCGACCTCATTCTTCTGCTCAATGATCGGCCGCAGAGCGTTCTCGATTTTGTCGTTTACCCATGCTTGACGCACAAAGATCGCAATCTGGTCCGGTGTGATGTTGGTGAGCGCGTAGTTGGTGCCGAACGAATGAACTTCATCGAACTCCAGGGAAGATGACTGCGCTGGATCGACCTTTATCCGAAAGCGATAGGCCGAGGCCGAGGTCTCCTCCGGCTTGGCACCGCCCGCGAGTTCCCAACCTTTGCGCTCAGGATGTTCGATGACGACTTCGCGGGCACTCGCGTCCTGATTGCGAACGATGTACCTGTGATGCTCGCGCTCCTGCGATTCCTGGAAGAGGAGGCCGCGATGGATGCGGACCAGCGTCGCGCGCTGTCCCTCGCCTTTCACCTCGGACTTGACCTGGACGGCAGGATCGGCGGCGTAGGAGATCAGGCGCTTTTCTCCCGGACGGATCGCGTCCATCAGTCCTTCGCCCGCAAACGTCTGCGCTTCCTGAATGCTGAAGGTGCCGCCATCGAGCGTAAGACCGCTGGAGTTTGTCAGCCAGAGCGCGCGCAGCGGACGCGGCTCACGAGGACTCCAAAGCGTGACCTTCTCGGCATCGATGCGCGCCTGAAGAATTGGCACGAGCGCCGATTGGTTCTTGTGAATCGTGACCGGCTGGTTGATTTTGTATTCAAAGACGTCGCCGAGATCGTGGGCGCTCGCGGTTGTCTGCTGGGATTCCATTAAATCCGTGACGCTCTTCCCATCAGGGGTGTCGATCAAATAGGGACTGTCGCTTCTGGCATATACTCCGCCGCCAAATCCTCCGCCCACACCTGCACCAACTCCACCAATCCCTCCTCCGCTTCCATTCCCTTTGAAGTTTCGGCTTTTGCTCGGCCCGCCATAAGGCTCACTGACAATGCCTCCGAGCACTCCGCTTGCGCTCCCGCTGCCCAGAGGAGGAGGTGGCGGAGGGGCCGGCAGCTTCATTTCCGCCTGCAACGTCCCTTCGTGTGTTTGCGGTGTGAGCGTTGCCAATTCGGGAAGCCCAACTACTGGTCTTCGCGCATAGTAGGGTTGCGAAATCTCTTGAACGAAGCTCTGCGGAGCTCCAGCGATTAGCGACAGCTCGACATTGTCCCAGTCCTCCCCAACAGTGTTATCCACGACCGCCCAGCCTTGCAGGAGCGGCCTCTGGCCGGCAGACGAAGGCAGAACGATGCGGTAGGTGCTTTTCCAGATCGGTACTTCACTGATGTAACTGACCGAAAGCTGACGGTCGCCGCTACCTTCTGTAGCAATGGTCATCTTGCGTACGTCTGCCGCGCGCGTGGAGACAATGAGCGAGAGATAACGGCCGACCTCCTGGTTCAAGTCGCTTTCGAGGAGGTGCACGCTGGTTGCGGGACTCAACAAAAACGTGCGGAGTTCGCCTGAATCGGTGATCACCGAAAGTTCAGTGTGACTCCTAGCTTCGGACCCTTTCTTCCCCTCATCGGTCACAAAAGTCGTGACGGTCTCAACACTCAGCAGGCGGCCAACTACGCTCGCAGATCCGCTGCTTACTTCGACCCGTGCTCCTCGCAACGCGTCCAGGAACTCCGCAGTCGTGGTTTTCTCGCCGATAGGAAGCTGCAACGTGTTCAGGCGCTGTTCAAGCGGTGCGGTCGAGTTGTAGCTGACATCAGCGATGCGGCCGCCGTTGAGGTCAATCGCGGTAAGTGACTTGAGTACGTCGTTGAGCTGAGAAGTGGTGAAGGCAATAGTGACCGTCTGATTGCCGTGCACTTTTCCATCGTGTTCGAAATAGCCGATGCCATTTTTGTACAGCGCCACATGACGCACCGGCAAACGATCGCTGGCACTAGGAGTGGCCGCGGCGATTACCCGCTGAGCGGCCGCACTTCCGCCGAGAACAAAAAGCACCAAGAGGAAACTGACGCGATCACGCATAAACACACCGCCTCCCATAGAACTAATCCGCCCAATCAGGCGAAAGGTACGAATCTCTACTGAATAGACACCAGAGTTGGTGCACCTTGCAGGAAATATCCGCGGGTTGCGTGCGCTAGTGTTCGCCGGTTTGGCCCAAGGTTACATTATCGCGGGGGGTTGGCCAGATAATCGCGGAGGCTCACAATGCGAGTCTTGCCGAATTGACCTAATTGGAGCAATCGCTTGTCTCCGCTAACGATCTGTTCGGCATCGCCCTCAACTGCACATTCCAGGATCCGATTGTCGGCTTTATCGGCAAGCTCTTTGACGGTTACTGTCGGTTGAACCCATGTTGCCAAATTGGCTAACCAAAGAGCGACACGAGAAAGCTGCTCTCGGTCGCGATCGAATTTTCGTGCAAGAACGGTGAGCAATTCGTCCAGGATCGGCTTTGAAAGCAACAGGACGTCGGAACCTTGAATAATCCGGTTCAACGCCAGTTCAGCTTGTCCGGGAAAGACGAGTGCTGATATGAGAATGTTGGTATCAAAGACAACCCTCATTTCCGGAGGTAACGTTCGAGGTCACGTTCAGAGAGAATTCCTCGTTCCCGCGCTTTTCTACTCCAGTACCGCTGTAGTTCTCGAAATTCATGCTCGAGACGCGCTCGCTTTGCAATTCGCAGCGCGTCCTGAATCACGCCGCTGATAGTCTTCTTCTCGGCATCTGCCTGCTCCTGCAGTTCGCGAGCTAGATCCTCGGGAAGGGAGATCGTCTTCTTTACAGCACGGTTCGGCATACAGTGATGGTATGAAATATTCATACTGGAATTCAAGCAGAGTTGCAGTTGAGCAGGAGGTTTACAATTCAGCTATGGCGCAAACTGCCAAACGACGACTTAGGAAACGCCCAAGCGCTGCGGAGCGTCTGTTTCTTGCTGCTTTTGGAAGAAAGATGAATGCCAAGGAGCGCAAGAGATTTATTGTGGAGAAAGCTGTGACGCTGGAAGAGCTTGCACGGCGGGCGAGGTACTTGCAAACTTACGATTTCTTGCGCCAAACGTAGAAGTAATCGTCGTCAATAGAGGTCGCAACCGCAAGCTTTGTTTTCTTCACTTCGCGCCCCAGTGCGGCGCGAATGTTCTCTATCTTCTGCGAACCCAAAGCTGAAACCGGCACCTTTAGGGCTACTCCAGGCTCAACCCGTTGAAGATCCTGCATGATGCGGCTTATGAGAGCATTGTGTTTGCCCTTGCGATCGTGCGGGACTTCTACGCTACTGATAGTCTCGAAATTCAGTTGTTTGCTAACCAATTTGAGGCGAGCCGTGGCCATAATCCTGCTTTAAACCTGCTCCTTATCGTCATTATTATCGTACAACTCTTCATCGGAAATCCAGCATCTTTGCGTATGTCAACTTGCAGTTGGGTCCCTGAAATTTGACTGCTGCTGCCCAAGCGGCAAGTCTCACCGAAAGTGCGCCTGCACCTGAAACCGAGGGATGCAGCAATCGCCACACAGTCTCATTGCGAGCGAAACAAACATGAATGTCGACGGCAATCGACGAAGAAAAGCTGGCAATAGGCCCAGCCAGGAATACGTCAGAAAAACCCCAACCGGCACTGACGGGCTAGACGAGATCACACGTGGTGGAATTCCCACCGGCCGGAACACGCTCGTCTGCGGAGGAGCCGGATCCGGCAAGACACTGTTTGCGATGAACTATCTGCTGTGCGGCGCCATGCGCTATGGCGAGCCCGGCCTTTGTGTTTCGTTCGAGGAAAATGCCGAGGAACTGGCGCAGAACATGGCGTCTTTGGGATATGACATCCCGGCGCTCGAAAAGAACAAGATGCTGCTCGTCGATCACGTGCAAATCGCGCGCCACGAGTTCGAAGAGACTGGCGAGTACGACCTATCGGGCCTGTTCGTCAGAATTGAGCATGGAATTCGCAGCATCAGCGCGAAGCGGGTCGTGCTCGACACTATCGAAGTGCTCTTTACCGGACTGCCTAATGAGGCGATCGTTCGCTCGGAGCTGCGAAGGCTGTTTCGTTGGCTCAAGGAGCAGGGCGTCACAACCATGATTACGGCCGAAGCGGGACTTCGTGGAACGCTAACGCGCCACGGACTGGAAGAATACGTTGCCGACTGCGTGATTCTGCTCGATCATCGGGTAAGCGAGCAGGTCTCGACTCGACGCCTCCGCGTAGTGAAGTATCGCGGCTCGGCGCACGGTACGAACGAATATCCATTCCTTCTGGATGAGAGTGGCCTGTCGGTTGTACCTATTACGTCAGTTGGATTAACGCATCAGGCCTCCACCGATCGCGTATCCAGCGGCGTCCCTGGCCTTGACGAGATGCTCGGCGGCAAAGGCTTTTTCCGGAACAGCAGTATTCTCATTTCGGGAACAGCAGGAACGGGAAAATCCAGCTTCGCCGCCCATTTCGCAAACGCAGCCGCCGAGCGCGGCGAACGCTGTTTGTATTTTGCCTTTGAAGAGTCCCCCAGCCAGATTCTGCGGAATATGCGCTCGGTAGGTCTCGATCTGGAACACTGGATTCAACAAGGTGTGCTGCGGATCATCTCGTCTCGCCCAACCAGCACTGGCCTGGAGGGACACCTGGCGCGAATGCATCGCGACGTGAGCGAATTCAAGCCCTCCATCGTAATCATCGATCCGATCACCAATTTGGTATCGGTGGGAGACACGCCGGCCGTTAAGACGATGCTGACTCGCCTCATCGACTATCTCAAGCTGCACAACATCACGGCGCTATTCACGAATCTTACCGTGAAAGGAATGGTCGAAGAAACAGCGGTGGGCATTTCCTCCCTGATGGATACTTGGATATTGCTGCGCGAAATGGAAATTCTGATACGCGATATCTCCAGCACGGTACCGGAGCGGCAGCGCGTAATTCATCTGTTGAAGTCGCGGGGCATGGCCCACTCGCGGAAGATGGAGCCATTTGAAATCAGCGACGATGGCATTCGTATGCTGAAGATGGATAGCGACGCGCACTCAAGATCTCAACCGACAGGTCCTCGGTTGACAGGAAGGAGGACGCGATGAAAAGAGCCCTCAGAACTGCCAAACGGCGCGGGCGCGAACACGCGAACGGCTCTCCTTCGGATAAGAGACCGCCATCCGCACAGAGAGGAGGAAAGGCAAAAGTGATGGAATGGGAGTTGCGCCTCTATGTGGCGGGAAATACGCCCAATTCAATCGCGGCATTCGGCAATTTGCAGCAGATCTGCGAGGAGCATATGGGCGGCCGCTATCGTATTGAGATTATCGACCTCTTCGAGAACCCGCAGCTCGCAAGAGGTGACCAAATTGTCGCGGTTCCGACTTTGGTGCGCCGGCTGCCGACACCGATTAAGAAGATTATTGGAGATCTTTCCAATACCGAACGTGTGCTGGTAGGGCTTGATCTCAAACCGGCGCGAGCAATGGCCGCGAGACGATGAGTTTGGGAGAGACGCACAGTGCCAAGAGCCGCTCGCTCACAGGCAGGTGATTCGCACGGATACGCTGCAGCTCCGGGCCTCGAACCCTATTCCCTGAGGCTGTATATCGCGGGTTCGAACATGAAATCTACGCGGGCGATTCAGATCGTCAGCAATTTGTGCGCATCGTTTCCCAAAGGACGGTGCACGTTTGAGGTGATCGATCTCTATCAACAACCGGAGTTGGCGAAGCAGGACAACATCGTGGCTGTTCCCAGTCTGGTGAAAGTCCTTCCGCCACCGAGGCGGGCTTTCGTCGGCATTACCGAGGACACAGATCGAATTCTTCATAAGCTTGGAATTCCAATTACCACGCATGCCAGTACCAAAACGAAAACACGATGATTCCGGAAGCGCGGAAATGCGGCGGCTCTCCGCGGAGCTGAAGGAACTGCGGGCAAAGCTTCAGGAGTGCGAAGACACGCTCTCTGCCATTCGTGGTGGGGACGTAGATGCCATTGTTGTGTCAGCAAGCGGTCACGAGCAGGTATTCACGCTGGCAGGCACTGAGAATGCCTACCGGGTTTTTGTCGAGGCCATGGATGAAGGCGCGATAACCGTGAATAGCAGCGGCGTGATTCTATACGCGAACAAGGCGTTCGCAAAGCTGCTGGCAAGGCCTCTCGAGACGATCATCGGAACCTCGATCTTCGGGATTATTTCTACCGCTGACAAAGACGCTTTTGACGCGGTTTTTCGCGAGGCGCGGAACAACTCTGGCGGACGTTGTGAGCTCACGCTCGCCCGCAACACAGACGAGGAGGTACCGGTATTTGTGTCCGCTCGGAGCTGCGTTGAATTCGGCGCGAGAGCCATTTGTATGGTCATGACGGATCTGTCGGAACAGAAGCGCAATGAAAAGGTCGTCGCCGACGGAAAACTCGCTCGCCTGATCCTCAACAATGCCACGCAGCCGATGGCCGTGTGCGATGAATCGGGAGTGGTCCTGCACTGCAATCGCGCCTTTCAGGAGTTGTGCGCCGGCAATCCGCTTTTGCGGCCTTTCGATGAAGCCATTCAATTGGAAATGGTGCAGGCGCAGTCCAACGGCAACCAGTCTCGCTTACTGTTCAGGGTTCGGGATGCTCTGAGCGGGCAAGAGTTTCGAGGAACAGAAGTCTGCCTTCGCCATAAAGGTGCAGATCCAGTTCATCTGCTGCTCAGTGCCAGCCGTCTTCTGCTTCCCAATATGGAGCAGGCTGGACTGCTGATTACATTGTTTGATATTGAGGAGCGCCGGCGTACGGAAAACGCTTTGCGCCGCTCCGAGAAGCTCGCTGCTACAGGCCGCCTGGCTGCTTCTATCGCACATGAAATTAATAACCCGTTGGCGGCTCTTACGAATCTCGTGTATCTGATCGAGACAGAATCCGACTCCGAAAAAGTTGGGACATATGCGCATACTGCGCAGGAAGAGCTTGCGCGCGTCGCGCACATCACCAGGCAAACGTTGGCTTTTTATCGCGAGTCCAGCAGCCCCAGCGATGTCAATCTTGCCGAACTGATTGAGTCTGCGATCTTTCTTTATGCCAGTGCAATCCGTAACAAGAATCTGTCGGTGCAGCGTGAACTGCATTTCGCCGGCACCATTCATGGATATGCCAATGAGCTGCGCCAGGTGTTTTCGAACATTGTCGGAAATGCAGTCGAAGCGATGTCAAATGGCGGCTGTCTGCGTATTCGTCTGTATCAATCGCAAGAGTGGTCGAATTCGCGAAAGCCGGGTGTGCGCATCGTAATCGGGGACACTGGAGAGGGGATCAATCCGCACCACAGGTCTCGGTTATTTGAACCGTTCTTCACCACCAAAGCTGAAAAGGGGACGGGACTGGGCCTCTGGGTTTCACAAGGAATCGTCGAGAAACATGGTGGATTTATTCGCCTGAAGAGCAGCACCACGCCAGAACACCGCGGTACCGTCTTCAGCGTATTCTTACCCGCGGACGAAGCTGGGCAAAAGCAGCGCGCGGTGGCTTGAGCCGCAAGGCTTCATTGCGGGAATGTCCTGGCAACCGATAACCGCTGCGGATTTGAGCACGTTTAGTACTGCTAGTACTGCCTGAGTTATTGAAGCGCCTCTATGACCTGAAGCAAAACTCTGGCCGGAGATTCATAGCAGCCGTGCCCCTGCGCGCGATTTACAAACCGGAAACTCCTTTAAAGCGCTGGGCCAGACGCATCTTGCCGTATGCCGTGGCAGCGTTTACTACAGGAGCCGCATTAGGGCTGTCTCTCCTGATTCCTGCAATTGGCGAAAAGCCTTTCTTTTTACTGTTTTTTGCCGCCACAACCGCGTGCGCCTGGTTTTACGGTATTTCATCCGGACTGGCCTCAATTGGGTTTAGCGCGCTGGCCATTACGTATCTCATACTGCCACGGACTGGTCCTCTACGCATTGCGGAGATGGACGATGCCATTCGGTTGTTCGTCTTCGTTGCTGCTTCCATCGCAGTTGCCTGGACTGTGGCGCGGCTCAGAAGGACGCAGCAGGCGCTCGAGTTGGCGCAGGAACGCTTTGAACTTGCGCATCAAATCGCCAATATCTGGTCGTGGGAACTGGATCTGGCGACGGGAAGAGTCATCTGGTCGAGCAGCGCAAAGAATCGCGAAGAGCAGCGAGAGTATCCCGTTCAAGTATGGCTGCAACTAGTGCACGCAGATGACAGAGATCGAGTCCTCGCCACATTGAAAG
>DATLKS010000979.1:0-3702 GCA_035538255.1 Terriglobales bacterium | reverse complement strand
ATCACGCCACTGGATTCTTTAATGCCGATGATGTTGGGATGATCGGCAAGCTCCTGGATAACTTCCGCCGGCAGATCGTACGCAGTAAATGGCGGCACGCTATACAACAAGACCGGAATGGGCGAGCGGTCGGCGACGAAGCGGTAGTAGGCCAGCAGGTTCTCCGGCTTCATCTGCGCTCGGTAGTAATGAGGCGTGCGCACCAGTGCGACGTCGTAGTTCAGCTTGGCCGCGAACTCGGCGCCTTCGACAGTGCGAATCGCCGATTCATGGCCAACGCCGGCCAGTAGCACTTTCTCGGGACTGGCGACCTCGATTGCTATGCGTAGGATCTCGCGCTGCTCGTCTTCCGAGAGCATTACCACTTCGCCTGTCGATCCAAGAACCGCCATGCCGGCGATGGGCGTGCGCGAGTATCGGTCAACGTTGTGTTCGAGCTTCTTTAAGTACACGCGTCCGTCCGGATAGAAGGGCGTGGTCAGGGCAGGGAAGATGCCGGCGAGGAGCATGGGGATATCTTACGGCATGTTGGGGAGACGCAGCATACTGCGTCTCCGCCGTCGCGAGCTATTGCCCAGCCGAACCCTCCACCGGCTGTTTCAACAGATACTGCTTCACGAACATGATGGTTGCGTAGAACTGAAAATCCTGATTCTTCTTTTTCGAGAAGCCATGGCCTTCATCCTTGGCGACCAGAAACCATAATGGGACTCCTCGGCCGCGCAGCTTATCGACCATCTGCTGCGACTCACTTACCGGCACGCGGGGATCATTCTGTCCGGCGACGACGAAGGTTGGCTTAGTAATTTTGTCCGAATTGTTCATCGGGGCAATGTGCTCGAGATACTCACGCATTTTTGGATCGCGTTCATCGCCGTACTCCACTCGACGGAGATCGCGTCGATACGGTTCGGTGTGCTCCAGGAGAGTTACCAGATTTGTGGGTCCTACGATTGGCACTTGGCAGCAGATTTCATCTTCGTACATGGTTGCAACTGCCCAGGTCATATTTCCACCATAGCTTCCGCCGGTGACCATGATGCTGTTGCCATCCAGCTCTGGATTCTGCTTTATCCAGTCAATCAAGGTACCGATGTCTTTGTATGTTTCAGCGCGGTGAAGTCCGTTATCGAGTTTTAGGAAGGTCTTCCCATAACCGGTAGATCCGCGAACATTGGGGAAGAGCACAGCAACGCCGAGTTCGTTGACATAGTAGTTCGTTCCGGCACTGAAACCAGGACGCGACTGCCCCTCGGGACCGCCGTGAATGTTGATGATTACCGGCCGCTTGCCCGAGAACTTCGCGGGCGGTTTGTAGAGGAATCCGGAGAGCGTCTTGCCATCAAAGGTTTTCCAATGAATGAGCTCCGGACTGACGAACGTCGCCGGATTCAGTCCGCCAGTTTCGCTGCTCGTCCACCGATCAACTCTTCCCGTTTGCGCGTCGAAGGAATAACTGTCGAGCGGCGACTTCGCCGAGCTCAGGCTAAACGCCACATCGCGGTTGTTCCTGTGCCAGCTCACTCTGCCGATCACGCCCAGCGGCAGCTTGGGCCCAGGTTTCTGCCGGCCGGAGGCAGTGTCGAGCAGGCGGATCACGCTCGCTCCATCCTCATTGGTAACGAACGCAATAGTGCGGCCGTCGTAGCTGATATCGAAAGTATCGACATCCCATTTAATGTCGCTCGTCAGATACTTGGGCTGGAGCGTGGCAAGATCGAAGTAGGCTAGCCGCTGAAACTCCGAGTCGCGATCTGTGGTCGTGTAAAAGCCTCTGCCATCTTTGCTGAACTTCGACTCGCCGTAAGCAATCTGTTCCTGGCCTTTTGTCGTGAGCAGCTTTTTTTGGCCTGAGCCGACATCCACCAGCCAGATGTAGCTCTCGTTTGCCGAAACCTCCTGGTGCAGGAGAAGCTGCTTGTCATCTGGAGACCAGTCGAGTGGCTGCCATCCGCCGCCTTCGAGTTGAAGCAGCATGTGGTCCGTTTTGGGATCGCCGGCATCCATCAGCCACACATCAGTGTCCTGGCCACTGCGGCGCGTGGACGTGTAGGCAAATTGCCCACTGTGGTTGGCAAAGACGGCTCCGAGATTGCGTGACTTGCCATCGGTCAGCAGCGTGATATCGCCGGAATCCACGTCATAGCGGTAGTACTGGAACCATTCCCCGCCGCCGATGTCTTTGGAGAAGATGAAGTATTTGCCCTCGACCGGCTCATAGCGGGCGGATACTACCCGATCAGGGAAAAACGTGAGCTGCGTGCGCGCTCCGCCCGGTGTTAGCACACGATGTACCTGCGGCACATCACCAAAGCGCGTGCCGATCAGCATTTCGCGCTGATTCGGGTGCCAATCGAGGAATGCTGCCGATCGTACTTGCGTGTAGCGATCCGCTTGCTGCGCGATTGAGGCCGGAATGGGCGGAATCCCTTCGACAATCAGCGCTGGATTGGGCTGGACGGTCTGCGGTGCGTTCGGTGGTCCTGAAGGCGCGTTCTGTGCGGATGAGAAGATGGACCAGATGAGAAGCGAAATGAGGAGGCGATAACGTTTCATAGCTCTTCCTTATACGAGCAATCTTTCTATCAAAAGAAGAGCAAATTTGCAGCTTGCCCAAAAAAAAACACACAGATGGGACGGATTACACGGATCTCAATTAACGTCCATGCGTGTTAATCCGTGCGCGAAGCGTCCGTGAGATACGCGTCGAGTTTCGCCATTGGTCTTCGGTTAAGCCGCGAGAGGATCGTCCTTCTTGTCGCCTTGGTTCTGCTTCTGGCGGACGCCGGGATCCACATCCTGGCCACTGTGCTCGGGATTTTCTCCCGGTTCGGGAAAATCGGTGTCCTGTCCTTTTATGCGCGTGTCCTCCGTGCGATGAGGAAGCTGTCCTGCCAGGGAGGACTCGCTGTGCTGTTGTGGTTTATCGGCTTCGATGGCGCCTTTAGATAGGTCATTGTCCTGCTCGGGCATCAGGATCTCCTGCGTGGTGAGAGGACGAGACCAGATCCAAGCGTTGCCCACCTTAGTCGTACGTGTGGCTACAAAGGCGCAAGGCTGTCAGAGAGCCTGGCGGCATTCCTACGCGAATAAGCGAACTTTGGAGTCTGTTTCCTGACCGCTGTGTTCAGGATTTTCCCCCGGTTCAGGAAAGTCAGTGTCGTTCCCCTGAATCCACGCGTTTTCTGGACGGTGGGGAAGCTGTCCGCCCATTGAACTCTGACTGTGCTGGCTGCGCTCCTCGGTTTCGACCGCGCCTTTTTTCAGGTCGTTATCTGTGGACATCTAACCTCTTTTGGCAGGGGACGTCGGGTTAGACAATGATTGTAGTCCCATAGCGCAAGCCTGCAACTGTCGGCTCTCGCATTTGGCCTGTCACTCCTGCTGTTTGTAGGTCCTAGCAGGACGGCCTGCGATGGCGGGTGCGCAGCCGTATGTTTTGCAAGTGCGCATCTATGCGCGTACCGGTGTTTTGGTTCGCACTGTTGCCGGATCCAATTCCCAAACGCTTTCCCACCACGCTGACGGCTAGAATGTGGTGCAGGCAATGAGTACTTCCGGTCCTCTCTATCGTCCTTACGACGAACTCATCACCATCAAGATTCTTGGCAAGGAATTTCAGGTCCCCAAGGGCAACATGCTTTTGCGGGCGATGCAGTATCTCGCTCCCGAGAACGTTGCCATGGGGCGCTTCTGCTGGAA
>DATLKS010000978.1:0-9762 GCA_035538255.1 Terriglobales bacterium | reverse complement strand
CCAGAGTGTCCAAGTGATTCGCGGAAAGTACAGAGTCGATGGCTTGCAGTACTCTGCAACTCAGGCTGCTTAAACTTTGGTTGGGCTGCATCAGATCAAGATCTACGTTGGGAACGATGCCAAACACCTTCATTACCTGATCGAGCATCGATCGGTGTTGGGTGGTAGAAATAAGAAACGGTTCGAACTGTTCAGAGCGCTGCTTCAGCTCAGAAATTACGGGAGCCAACTTGATTGCTTCCGGTCTGGTGCCAAAGACCACTCCCACTCGTAACCGTTTATTAACCATAGGGTAAACAGCTCCTCGACAGAGTAGAGTGGCTGCATACTACGTGCGGTTGCCCTCTGACTCGTTACTTTCACCACGTTGCACAATTCCTGAGTCGTTAATTTCTCCTGAAAATGGGCACCGGGAGCAACACTCCTCTTAACGCATTCATCACTACCACGGTGAGTCTCTGCGGAGCGGAGCTGGTTCGGGTCTTTCGATCCGGACGAGTTCCACAACCTTCGCAGCATGCGCCGGGGTGCTCGTCTGCTCAGCGCCAAGTGAAACGCGAACCGAGTAGGAGTAAGGGTGAGGCGGACAAACACTCAATCTGTTGAAGACGAAATGCCGGATGTTTACCGCAGTGGCGTCGCCACCGTTCACGAAATGCCGCCGCGGAGGGTTGCCCACGGCGCAGTTCCGAGGTTTACGGAGGTTAGTGCTCCACGGAAGTGGAATCGCCTTGGAGCGAGTTTCTTTTTGCACGTCGCTGTACTTTTGTTTGCGGTCAGAGTTGCCGTCTTATTGCCAAGGGAATCAGTGCAAATAATCGCCCCAAAGCATGATTCAGTAACTCTAATAACGCCAACTCTGGACCGACCAGTCATTGAAAAGCCAGTTCCTCCGCCTCCGCCCCCTCCCAAGGTGCTCGCGCAATTGAGAGAAGAACCAAGGCTTCCGACGCCACCGCCTCCGGAAGTAACTCCCAAAATGGAAACGCCGGTCGTGAAGCCGACGCCAGCGCCCGAACCGCCGAAGATTGCAGTGAACACTCCGCCGCCATCATTGCCTAAACCTCTGGTCCCACAAAAGAAAGTTACTGAAGGCCTGTTCGATTCCGGGAGTTCGGCAAAGCCGACGATCAAAGCTCCAATACGCGACGTGCAAACGGGAGGCTTTGGTGATCCAAATGGAGTGGCAGGTAAGTCGGACAAAGATCGCCAGCTGACCGTTGCGTCGGTGGGGGCTTTTGAGCTTCCCTCCGGTCCAGGCAAGGGAAATGGGGCGGCAGGTTCTCATGGCAAGCCTGGCGTGGTTGCAAGCGCGGGGTTCGGCGATGGAGTGGCTGGCGCCGGCTCGGGTGATCGCATGCCGAAAGGCGGCGTGAGCACCGGAGGCTTCGGAGATGCGACCGTCGCTCAGGCTACGAGCAGACGCGTAGCTCATGCTGCCGATGAGACACCGGTCGAGATTCTATTCAAGCCGCGTCCAGCGTACACACCGGAAGCGCGCCAATTACACATCGAAGGTGAGGTGCTGCTCGATGTGATGTTCTCTGCCTCAGGCCAGATCCGCGTATTGCGGGTGGTGCGTGGGCTCGGACATGGTCTAGACGAATCAGCACAGCGCGCTGCACAGCAGATTCGTTTTAATCCCGCGAAGAGAGACGGCCAGCCCTACGACTCTAATGCGGTGGTTCATCTGGTTTTTGCGCTGGCCGAATGACGTTGAGTATTTACCTGGAGGAAGTTCATGTCGGTCGTTAGAAGGATTTGGATTTTAGCCGTCATCATCACGGGATCGCTTGCGATGGCCGCTTCGGAGCCGTCAACTCCTCGGCCCAATGCGCCACGGTCGCAGTACGACGTTATCAGCGACGGTATCTTTTACCGCGAAGCCAAGCTCGTTGAAACGATGCACAAGTACACGCCGCTCGTCGAGACCTATATCCATAACACCAAGCCTGACGACGAGCTGGGAGAAGTCCCGGTCAGCGACAAGTACTTTCTCGGCCGGCTGGTTCTCGACAAGCATGGCATCAACGATAAGAGTTACGACAAGAAGAAAGCCGGGATGTTTTCGCGGGTTCTGGACCGTCTCGACAATTTTTACAAGATGAATTACCTCCCGCAGGGATTCATGCAGCTCGTTTTCCTGAGCAGTGGATTCAACAAGAGCAACTACGATCTGAAGTATCAGCGGCAGGAGTTCCTGGGAGATGTACGTACGCTCGTTTTCGACGTTGTGCCCCATAAGAAACTGAAAGGTCCGCACTTCGTCGGTCGCATCTGGGTTGAGGATCAGGATCACAATATCGTCCGCATCAATGGCACTTATGAGCCACAACGTAGCGGCAATTTCTACTTCCACTTCGATAGTTGGCGCATGAACATGCAGCCCGGGGTCTGGCTACCCGCATTCGTCTACACCGAAGACTCCGACGTAAAGTACGACCTCGTTCGCAAGATCGACATGAAAGGTCAGACTCGTCTTTGGGGCTATGACCTTAAGCATTCCGGCCGGCAGACGGAATTTACCGACATGCAGGTGGAATCGGTGAAGGATGTGTCGGACCGCAGCGGAGAGAGCGCAAATGAGGTCAGTCCGATAGAAAGCCGTCACAAATGGCAGCGCGAAGCTGAAGACAACGTGCTCGATCGCATGGAGCGCGCCGGCGTGCTCGCGCCTCCCGGCGAAGTCACGAAGGTACTCGAAACTGTCGTCAACAATCTGGAGATCACCAACAACCTCAACATTCAGCCAGAGGTTCGCTGCCGCGTTCTGCTCACTACTCCTCTCGAGTCATTCACGGTCGGCAATACGATTGTGCTGAGCCGTGGCTTGCTCGACGTGCTCCCCGATGAGTCCTCGCTCGCGATGATGCTCTCGCATGAGTTGGCGCATATCGCCCTTGGTCACTCGGTGAATACCAAATACGCGTTCAGCGATCGCCTGATCTTTCCCGACGAGCAGGTGATGCAGAAGATTGGCATGCAGCGCAACGAGTCCGACGAAGATGCCGCAGACAAAAAGGCGGTCGAGCTGCTTCGGAGTTCTCCATATAAAGATAAGCTGGCCAGCGCCGGACTGTTTCTGAGAGCGCTGCAGGCTCATTCGCATGAGCTGACCTGGCTCATCAATCCGAATTTCGGCAACAAGATGGCAAAGGGAAGCGATGTGCTCAGGATGGAGTCTCTCATTCAAACCGCTCCCGCGCTGAAGGTCGGCGACGTTCATCAGCTGGCGGCTCTTCCTCTCGGCAGCAGGATCAAGCTCGATCCGTGGGACGATCACGTCATGTTAAAGAAGGCAAAGCCGGAAGCGGTGATCTCCGCGCGCGACAAGCTGCCATTTGAGGTGACGCCCATGATTCCCAATCTGGTGCGCCTCAATCAGACGAATGAAGTCGCAGAGAACGCTGCTAACAAAGCTCAGTGATGTTTTCGCCGCAACATGCGGCGCGTCTTCAGTCTCCGGCGTTTTGTCGGAGCCGGAGACGCAATCTCGCACTGATGTATGCGCCAGTTCGAGAAGGGTGTATTTATGCGTTCGGCCGATTTCAAAACAATCACCAATCTCGTTGTGTTGGCGCTAATAACCTGTTGTCTTTCTGGCTGCCTGGCTCTAAGTGGATCGAAGAATTCCAATGGCGCGGGCACTGGCAATCCGGGAGGAAGTACCAGCGGAGGAGGCACCGGTGGTTCCACTCCGGTACCGGGGACACCAGGGCCGAACAACGGGCCAACGGGAGATCTCAGTCAGATCAATCACATCGTCTTCATGTCACAGGAGAATCGTTCATTCGATTCCTACTTCGGACATCTGAACGATTACCGTGCTTCACTCGGATTGCCAACTGACGTAGATGGAATGCCGGCAAATGCATCAAATCCGGCTTTTGATGGGACCATAATCAATGCATTCCATCTCCAGACGATGTGCGTCGAGAATACGAGTGCCGACTGGGCAACCAGCCACATCAATTTCAATCGTTTCAATGAGAGCTCAGACACGCCGACGATGGACGGCTTTGTAGTCCAAGCCGGCGCAGCAGCCATCGGGCAGGGGACGCAGGACACCGTTGGGAAGCGTGCTATGGGCTTCTACACTGCGGCCGATCTCCCTTACTACTACTTCATGGCGACTCAGTTCGCGACCTCCGATCGATGGTTTGCGCCGGCTCCCACGGAGACCGAAGCCAACCGCTTGTATCTTGTGGCCGCCACTTCAGTCGGCCACGTTCACCGGCCGACGCAGCAGGTGAGCGCAAAGACCATTTTCGATCTCCTTGATACAAAGAACATTTCCTACAAGATCTACTACATGGATCCGCATCTCGATACGGAGCTCGACGACTTCTCCGGATTCACGCCTACACATCAGAACAAGTTTGCTCCGCTGTCGCAGTACTTCACGGATCTTCAGAACGGAACGCTGCCGCAGGTCTCATACATCGAGCCTGGATTCACAGACGGCAACGACGAGCATCCTGGACTGGGAAATGACATCCAGGATGGCGCGGCCGAAACGGCCAAGATCATCAATGCTTTGATGGCGAGTAGTGTTTGGAAGGACTCCGCATTCATCCTGGTGTATGACGAAGGGGGCGGCTTTTACGATCATGTGCCCCCGCCCACAAACGTTCCTTCACCTGACGGCATTCCGCCACAGGATCTGATTACGACGAACCCTCCGGACCCTAAGGGCGATTTCACGCGCTATGGATTCCGTGTGCCTGTGATCGTAGCATCGCCGTTCACAAAGAAGCATTACGTCTCTCATACGGTCACTGACAGCACGGCGGTGCTGAAGATGATCGAGGCCCGATTTGGGCTTCCGAATCTGAATCATCGCGACGCCGCAGGTATGGACATGAGCGAGTTCTTCGATTTTGCGAACAAACCGTGGGCAACGCCGCCCACGCCACCGGCTCAGCCTACGAACGGGCCCTGTCGAGACGGTTTGCCCTAGACTCAGCGCACTTTTGATTCGGTTTCGGCCGAACCGAGATTTGCGCTCGCAGCTCCTCGGACAATCGGAAGGCTCACGCTCTGCACGGCGCCAGGGTCGTCGCGCAGCTTGAGATATAGGGCAGAGGTGTTCGACGCCGCGTTCGGGCGGGGAACCTCGAGCGTTCTGCCGGTAAATCCATCCGGTACTTGAGCACCGTCAGCCAGATCTGGATCGGTTGCCACTGCCGTGAGCAGGAACAGGTCAGATCCGGTCAAGACGCAGTTTTTAGCGGTTGCAACGGGGCAGCGTATTTCTTTCAATGCAGGCAGACGAACGAGCGTGCCGAGATGCTGCCAGCCTCCCGCTGTGCCGTTCGTATCCACCGCGCGGAACTGCAGCGGACCGAAAGCGGAAGCGCCGAAAGTCTTCTCAGGATCGAGAACTCCCAACGCGGTCTGAGAATCTTGGAGTACCAGAGTTCCATCGCCCACGCTCAGAACAGTATGGAATGATCCGTCGGCAGCGGCGACTTCGATCTTTTGCGAGCGCGGAAATACCTCCGGCGAGATCGCTTTGATGAAAAAGACGATGCGCCCGCTGGTTGGCAGATCGTCTTGATTGCTCAGACGAATTGGAGACGGAGAATCCTCGTTTTCCTGCATCCCTTTGCTTATCAGCGACACGCTTGGTCGGGCATTCAGAACTGTGGCGGGCAATGTGAGAGTTCGGCCGTCTTTCAATGTCACGCTGGCCGTGAGCTGCTGCGGCTTCAGGCTGGCAGTACTTGAGTCGGTCACGAGCGCGAGCTCATCGTGACCATTGTCGCGACGAAATGCGCCAGGACGAAAGCGAATTCCGCTCAGCTCCAGAGTCGCAACTTCATCGAGACGCTTGCCCTCGAGTCTTCCAGCGCTGTCTCCTGCATTAAGAGTGAAGCGATCAAATTGGGCCGCTTCAGCATAGGTCTCTACGGTCACATGGTCGGGTTTCCTGAGACCATATTGGCTGATATCGATCGTCATGCGGCCAGGCTTAGCCGCAGGGAGTGGAACATCAATCTCCACCTCATCGGCTTGTGCAGCCTTCCACGCGAGCTTTGTCGTCCTACCGTCCTCGGTGTGACCCATCACATTTGCAACGCAAGTTATGTCCTGTCCGGTGAGATGGAGCTTGTCATCCCGGCCGATCACGAGCGATGTTGCGTCATTCCCTTGCACGCGCCAGGTTTGCGGTCGAGAGTTCTTCAACTGGAAATGCGGACCGCGAAAGTGGTCGAAGCCCCACATGCCTGTGAGAGTTGCAGTCACGTCAGGATTGAGCGCCGATGGATCGAGCTTGCTTGTCTCCGCAACGAAGCCTCCTTTAGCCGGGTCGGCCTGAAGCGGCAAATTGATTGATTTTCCATGCTTGTCTTGAATCTGCAGATTTACGTCGTGGGCAAGACTCGTTGCAAAGACGAGCGGAGCTCCGTCGACAGGCAGAAGTAATCCCGGAGTCTCGGCGCAGTATTGCTGCCTCGCATCGATGGCGTGCAAGGGTGGAGATTGCTCTTTTTGCACTGGTGGTAGAGCGACGACCAGTACCGATTTGGGCTTTCGGAAGGAAGGCGGATTATTCAGCTTGAGGCGAAGTGAATCCTTGTCCAGGACCGCCAAAGCAGGTATGTAAACGTATTGCGCGCTATGAATCGATCCCATGATGCGGGCCAGATCGACCACGGCTCCAACGTATGCGCTGTAAGCTCCTCCACCGCCAAGCCGCGAATAGCTCAATTGATTCATCAGATCTGCTGTTGCGCCATTTGCGAGCTGAGCCACCATCGACTCGCTGTGTGCGTCGTCGAGCACGAGGTCGTCCGTGTGCTGCGTCAAACAGGGAACCTGTTGCTCCGCAGGTCTCTCGAAGCATTCCTGATTGACCTTCATCTTCAGGCTGCGAGCCAGCAACGCCGATTGAGATTGCAGAGCGGCAGGATTCGACTCAGAGATGGACTTGATCTCGGCAAGGTAGCGCTCCAGCCGCATGCGATCGAGTCCTGCCTGCTGCAGATCCTGGCCGGCGCGAACAAATGCTCCAGGTCGGCCTCGTACGGCCGCGCGCAGGGTGCTGAAGTCTCCTCCCGTTTCGGGAGCGAAGAACACGAGGGCCTGCTCCGCCTCCTTCGGAACGATAACGAATGCTCCTTCCTCACGTACGGAGCTGTCCCAACTTTCGATTCTCGTAAACCACTCGTCAGGAGGGGGATTTGTCGCGCCGCGCAGAAAGGCGACGATCAGCAGGTAGTGTGTCGATTGGCTCTCGGGAAAATCGGGGTGTACCCAGAGGCGGTCACCTGCCTCGAGGTTCGGCACTTCGGAGATGGGCAGAGTCTTGCCGGCGCGCTCCACGCGGACGTCCAGTTTGGGCCCGTCCAGATCAAATCCGGAAGCATCGGCGTAAGCAACGCCTGCAAAGACAAGCAAGAAAGCAATACAAGATCGACTAATGCGCATGCTCCTCCATTCTATGGGACTGCGCTCCGGATTCGTATCAGGCATTAAAGTGGTGAATGGCTGAGAGTTTCGTCTTAATCCCTTCAAAGCGAGTTGCGTGGAAGTGTTGCAAGTCATAGGCTTGAGCGTGCGCCTCCACATGGGGAAGATTTTCGCGTTCGTGCTCGCGGTCATCGCGCTGACCACGTTTGCGATATTCGCATCGCGCCATTGGTGGATGCCGACTGCCGCCTCGCAGCACGCACCCTTGCTCGACGTTCAACTCAAGTGGGGATTAATCGACGTTGGCATTGTCTTCCTCCTCGCGCAATTCGCTCTTGCCGCGTTCGTTTGGCATTTTCACGCTCGTCAGAACGTAAAAGCTGTGTCGTTCCCGCAGAGTGTTCGGTTCGCCCTCACCATCAGCGCGCTTTTTATTGGCATTGAGTTGCTCAGCGCGGCAACGCTTGGGCGTAGAGCATGGGCCGGCATGTATATAAGCTCAGCGTCCACCAATGCAATAACTGTTGAGGCAATGGGACAGCAGTTTGCCTTTTACTTCCGATATCCCGGCCCGGATGGAACGTTTGGTCCAGTGCACGTGAACAAAATTGATCCGAGTGTCGGTAATTATTTTGGGCTTGATCGCGCGAGCGATGCGGACTCGAAGGACGACATAGTCAGTTCCGAGCTGGTTCTACCGGTTAATCGTCCCGTGGATTTGATTTTGGATTCGCAGGATGTCATTCACAGCTTTTACGTCCGCGAGTTACGCATTCAGCAGGACATGGTTCCTGGAATGCGAATACCCGTTCACTTCACGCCAACGAAGATCGGAAGGTACGAGATCGCCTGCACGCAATTGTGCGGCCTGGGACATTACCGGATGCGCGCCTATCTGCGGGTAATGTCAGATCCAAACTTCGAAAAGTGGATGCAGGCGCATCGATGACGACACCCGCGGCGCGCGCTGAACATGGCTTCCTCCGCAAGTACATCTTCAGCACCGGCCATAAAACTATTGGAATTCAGCACTTCTTTCTGTCTCTCTTCTCTGTCTGTATAGGGATGGCGCTCTCCTGGGTGATGCGGATTCACGTCGCCTGGAGCGGCGCCCACATTTGGGGTCTCAGACATCTCTCTGCAACCGGAGCACCAGGCGGCATCGTCACTCCGGAGTACTATCTCTCGCTTTTAACGCTGCACGGCACGATCATGATCTTCTTTGTGCTTACTACGGCGCCGCAGAATGCGTTCGGAAGCTATTTTCTTCCCCTGCAGATCGGGGCAGACGAGACAGCGTTTCCCATTCTGAACATGCTGTCGCTTTGGTTAACGGCTCTGGCACTTGCGGTTCTGGTCTCTACCTTGTTCGTGGGCGACGGCCCACCGATCTCCGGCTGGACTGCTTATCCGCCGCTGAGCGCGGTCGGGGCCGATGCCGGCCCGGGCCTGGCGAGCGGCCAGAACCTCTGGATCATCACTATCGCGATCTTCTGTCTGGCGTCGATGATGAGCTCCCTTAATTTCATCGTCACCTTTATTGACATGCGATGCCAGGGGATGTCACTCATGCGAGTTCCGCTTACTTGCTGGGCATGGTTTATCACCGCGATTCTCATCCTGTTGAGCTTTGCCGTACTGCTCGCTGCTGTGGTGCTTCTCTTGCTAGATCGCACGGCGAGGACAAGCTTCTTTCTCCCTGCAAATCTCCTGGTGAGTGGCAAAATCGAAATGCATTCCGGCGGTTCTCCGCTGCTGTGGCAGCATCTGTTCTGGTTCTTTGGCCATCCTGAGGTTTACATCGCGATTTTGCCCGGATTCGGCATCGTGTCGCACCTGCTAGCGTGCTTCAGCCGTAAGCCCATTCTGGGATACAAGATCGTGCTTGGATGCATGCTGGCAATTGGCTTCCTGAGCTTCATCGTCTGGGGACACCACATGTTCGTCAGCGGCATGAGCCCATTCTCCGGATTTCTCTTCTCAATTCCCACTATCATCATTTCTCTGCCTGCGACGATAACAACATTGCTATGGTTGGGTACGATTTGGGGCGGAAGACTGCACTTTACTACGCCGATGATGTTCTGCCTCGCGTTCATGTCCACGTTCATCACCGGTGGATTGAGCGGAATTCTGCTGGCGCATCCGGCGATCGACTCGTATCTGCACGCAACGTACTTTGTAGTGGGTCACCTGCACATGGTGATGGGAGTCTCCGCGATCTTCGCAATATTTGCAGCCACATATTTCTGGTTTCCGAAGATGTTTGGCCGCACGCTCAGCGAGCGGCTCGGCATGATCCATTTTGGGCTTACGTTCCTCGGCGTGTACTGCATCTTTATCCCG
>DATLKS010000977.1:0-8884 GCA_035538255.1 Terriglobales bacterium | reverse complement strand
CCGCACACTGGCGATTCCCCCGCACATCTGGAAATTCTGTACATTAGTTCTCTTATGCTCGACCTCAATTATGTTCGGGAGCATTTGCCCGAAGTGGAGCAGAAGCTCCGGCAACGTGGGATGAACCCCGAGGAGCTGCTTGGCGGTTTTCGCGATCTGGATACCCGACGGCGGCAAGCGATCACGGCTGCGGAGACTCTGAAAGCGGAGCGCAATAAGAAATCTGAAGAAGTTGGACGGCGGAAGCGGGCTGGCGAGGACGCCTCCGCTCTCATGGAAGAGACTAAGTCCCTGCGCGAAGAAGGCGAGCGGCAGGAGAAGCTCGCGGCTCAACTCGAACAGGAACTCCGTAGCCTTATGTCGCAGATCCCGAATCTGCCGCACGCCAGTGTTCCTGTGGGCCGGAGCGAGCATGACAATGTAGAAGTCCGCCGCTGGGGCCAGGCGCCCAGCT
The DNA here is from genome assembly GCA_035538255.1 of Terriglobales bacterium. Taxonomy (GTDB): domain Bacteria; phylum Acidobacteriota; class Terriglobia; order Terriglobales; family Acidobacteriaceae; genus Gp1-AA112. The sequence continues at coordinate 8,430 of DATLKS010000977.1, read as the reverse complement.
TTGCTTTCCAACCAAAACCACATTGGGAATTAGGCGAGCACCTTGGAGTCTTGGACCTGGAACGAGCGTCGAAACTTTCTGGCGCGCGCTTCGTCGTTTATTGGGACTTGGGAGCGAGGCTCGAGCGAGCGCTGGCAAATTTCATGCTCGATCTGCACACCGGCCAGCACGGATATACGGAAGTGCTTCCGCCTTTTATGGTGAACTCGGCTTCCATGTACGGCACCGGACAATTGCCGAAATTCGCCGGCGATCTATTCAAAATTCAGGAACACGATCTTTGGCTCATTCCTACTGCTGAAGTTCCGTTAACAAATCTCTACCGAGATGAGACGGTCGAGGAGTCTCAGCTTCCCATGTCGGTAACGGGCTACACGCCTTGTTTTCGCAGCGAGGCAGGATCATATGGAAAAGACGTGCGCGGGATCATTCGCCAGCATCAGTTCCAAAAAGTTGAGCTGGTGAAGTTCTCTCATCCCGAACGGTCATACGACGATCACGACCAGCTCACGCGCGATGCTGAAACGGTTTTGCAGCGGCTTGGGTTGCATTATCGAGTGATCACTCTCTGCACAGGCGATATGGGATTTGGCTCGGCCAAGACGTATGACATTGAAGTCTGGCTGCCGGGGCAGAACCTTTTCCGTGAGATCTCCTCCTGCTCGAATTTCGAGAGCTTTCAGGCGCGCCGCGCAAATATTCGTTTCCGCTCGGCAGGCAGGAAGAAGAGTGAATTCGTACACACGATCAATGGCAGTGGACTGGCAGTGGGCCGGACGTGGCTCGCCATCCTCGAAAATTACCAGCAAGCGGATGGGAGTGTGGTGATCCCCGAAGCCTTACGCTCCTACATGGGAGTCGAGAGGATCGCGGCGAGGAAGTAAATCAGAAACCGACCTACACGAATTCCGGGGGTGCGCGCATGTGAGTAACGCTGTTCAGTGTGATTGCGCGTCTTTGCCGCTCGCTGTCCGGGCCGCGAGCTCACTTTGTGGGCGAGCTTTCAGCAGTGAACGCAACTTGTCTGGCAAATTCATGATCTCCGCGCCCTTCACCATGAGAGCATCCGCTCCTGAAGGACGCCATTCTGCGGAGGAAATGGGAAACGCGGTGAGGATGGCAATGGCAGGTCGTGGCTGAAGCTGCTTCGCAGCCCGGACCACATCGAAGCCGGCAGTAGGCGTTTCCATGCGCATGTCCGTGACGACGATATCGAAGTTCTTTTCCAGGAGACGCAGCTTAGCTTCTGCCGCTGACTTGGCGCTCTCGATTTCAAACGCTTCGAGTTCCAAAACGGACTTCAACAGTCCTAGAACCGAGGGTTCATCGTCAACAATAAGAATGCGAGTCAATGTACGAGTATGCTTCCGTTTTTGGAATGAAGGTCGTCGGCGTAGCTGGCCCGCCCCGAGATGGCATCGGCCGTCGCCTCTTTCAAGGCGACATTGATTCGTTCGACGGCTTCGTTGGCAAGTTGCGAAGCGTCCTTGTCTCCCGACTTCTGCACCGCTAGACACAACGGGAAAACGGCGTTGCGCACGTGGTGGTTAAGTTCTGAAACGATAGCGGCGCGTGTCATAGCGCTTGCGAAATGCACCTCTTCCTGGCACAATTGAATGGCAAGGCACACAATCATTGCAGTAAGGGCCGCCACCAGGTCTCCGAGCATCACGTGTGTAATCAGCGTTTGATCATGAGATAAGATCACCCAATGGATGCTGGCCGAAATTGCCCCAACGGCCAAACCGCAAAGAATGGAAACGAAGATTTTGCCGCGGTTGGAAGCACGCTTCACAATGTTAGTCCACCTTCTCGGCCAGAAAGAACACGCAGGGAACGCGTTTTGGGAACGCAACTACCTAAGGCTTGAGGCTCCCAAAGGCCGTTCAGGGAGCCAGAATTAAGAGTCTTAGTTTAGCACGATGAACTCGGCCCTGAGTGACTGAATCCAGAGTAGAAGAGCCGTCTCATTCTCGCGCTGCAGCAAACTTAGAATCTGCTGAGTTTGCGCGTCGATCTTAGGGGGTTCTAGACTAAGGCGACCACTTTGGAGGTACTTTCTGAATTTCGGGCAAACGATCAAGAGTTATGTTCTGTGGACACATCCGCGGGGCGGCTTTCACTATGACGTAATGGTCACGGTGATTCTCGCTTTCATCTTTCTTACTCCGCGCAGCGTCTTCAAGGACAGCCCAAATTATCGGCCTACGCATCTCAACGAAATCGTCGTTAAGCCTGACGGCCCGAACAGGTTTATCTATGAACTGGCTGCTTCGAATGTCAGCGCGGAAGAATCCGACATTCAAGCGGCCTTGAAACACGCTTTGCAACCCATTGCTGGAAATGTTGAAGTCTCGCGCTTTGAAGAGTTGCGCGACACTTCAGGTAAATTGACGGGTTATCGTGTGTGGGCCCATCGGTGACGTTTCGGCCAAAGCGCTCATGAACCTTGTTTCCCACCCTCGACGGCATAAGGCATTCCACCTTCCACTTACCGCTACAATCTGCAGTCTGCTCTTTGTGCTGGTGTGGCCATGCGTAGGGCTGACCAAAAGCTCCGGTTCCGCTTCGGGACAGACAGCCTCAACCCTCGAGGCAGTGCTGAGCCAGATGGATTCGGCTGCTGCGCAGTTCCGCAGTGCCGAGGCTGATTTCACCTGGGACCAATATCAAAAGGTAGTGAACGAGACCGACAGCCAAAGAGGCCGAATCTACTATCGTCGTACTGGCAAGGGCGATATGCAGATGGCGGCGCACATTCAGTCTCCGGACGAGAAATTTCTGCTCTTTACTGACGGTAAGGTGCGCATTTACCAGCCCAGGATTCAGCAGGTGAACGAATACGATGCCGGCAAGAACCGTGCAGAAGTGGAGACGTTTCTCGTCCTCGGATTCGGGGGACGCGGACACGACCTGCCGCAGCAGTTCGAAGTGAAGTTCGACGGCAATGAGGAAGTGGACGGAGTCAAGACGGCCAAGCTGGAACTCGCGCCAAAGTCCCCTAAAGTGAAGAACATGTTCGACAAAATCGTCATCTGGGTGGATCCGACTCGATCAGTCTCATTGAAACAGCAGGCATTCGAGCCTTCCGGGGACTACCGCCTCGCCCACTACACCAACGTCAAGCTGAATACCAGGATCGCAGACGATACTTTCAAACTTCACACCTCTGGCAAAACCAAAACCGTAAAAGGAAGTTAAACTCCCCAACGATTAGCGGTTTGCGGAGCGAACCTTTGGCAGGTGCAACTTGCCTCAATCGTTTGGCTGCCTTTGTCCGCGTTCATAACTAGTGCAGTTAACCATGCGTTTACTTCACAAAAACTTTCTTTCTTCAGAGTAGATGGCCGCCTATACTGGGCAACGGATGATTGAGATTTCGCCTTCTTACTCTCATTGTCCGTTCATCCAATTTTTGCAAGGACCTGACGCGTGGCCAGAGTATTGACGATTCCTGTACTTCCCACACCGAAGCGGCGGCGCATACCCCGAATCAGCGATAAGCGCTACATCGAAGGGCAGAAGCTGCTGGTGGAAGCAATGAAATACCTGGTTCGCAGCGATCCGGACGCAAATCGGGATGCTATTGGTTTGCTTTCCGAGCACTTCCGCACGCAGTTTCGCATGTCCGATCGCCCGCCTATCGATTAAATCAGCTGATGTTAAATCACTGCAGCAATTGTGGCCGACTTATATGGTCAATCGCTGCCTTCAGAAGTCTTTCTCGCCAATCCAGCGCCGGCAAACATCAGCAAGGCTGGAAAGCACTCCAGCGTGTATCTCGGCTCAGGATTGGCGAGCGTTGCCAACAACACCGACCGGCACAGAACGAAGAGCCACAGTACGGCACTGCCAGGCATTCTTCGTTTTAGTGACAGCAGGGCAGAAACCACATAAAACAGGTTGACCAGCGCGAGTGCGAGCGAGGTCAATGATTCCTGCGGTACGTCCTGCCAATTCCACCAATCGAGTTCCAGGTTCAACATCTCGGTGCGCGGACGCAGCCACATATCGGCCACTCGGGCGAGCGGCAATTCGAGGTAATAGCGTATCGGCTTCGTATGAATCCGCTCGGCCGCAAGCTGGGCAAATTGACGATCCATCTCCGGCGTAAGCTCCGGAGATCTGTTGTATTGAGCAAAGAGTTCCTGCGTGCGCCGCATCTGCAGTGGATCATCATATGCGCGGGGCGGAATGTCGTTTAGGTCGATCCGTTCGCCCGGACCTTCAGTTGAGATGTTCCACTCCACTTCCATGACGGAGATGAAGTCCACCACCCACGTCTTCGACCAGCGATTGAACCCCAGGGCGACATATTCGTCGGGAAGCTGGGCATAAAAAGGCGCGAGAGGCTGGACCTGATGCAATGTGCGCCAGTTACGGATTGTCCATGGCAGCAACGGTAGCAGCGAGACGACTCCCACCAGGACTGCACTCCAGAAATACTCGGATTGACGCTGCGCGACTGCGACCCAAAGCAGGTACAAGCCGATGGAAACGAGTAACACTCCGCCGTCAGGCCGCAGATAAATACTAAGAGCGGTTCCCAATCCGGAGAGGATCCAGTCTCCGACAGCAAAACAATGGGCTACATCCCAAGGGGGCGCGGCGCGCATTTTCTGTACGGCGCGCAAAGCGAAGAAGAGTGCAATGGCAGCAGCAAAAATTGCGAGCGTTTCCGGAAGCGGTGTCGCAGTGTAGTTGGCGGTGAACGGACATAACGCTGCCAGAGCAAATGCGATCTTCGCGGCTCTGTCGGATCGCAACTGGCGCGCTCCAGCAGCAATGAGGAAGCAGGTTAGAAGATCGATGGCGAGCTGCATGCGCACAACAGCGCCGTAGTGCTCGACTCCGAATAGTCGAAAACAGATGGCAAGGAATGCTGGATATCCGGGCATACGAATGTCCACCGGAGTAATTTGTCCACTTTGACTGAGGCCATACACGCCGTGTCGCAGCCAATTCTTCGCGATCTCTCCGTAGACAAGTGAGTCGCCTTGAAATGTGAAGTGCCAATGCAGGAAATAGAAGCGAAGTAAAAAGCCGAGCGCAGTGAAGGCGATGAAAAAGCACTGGTTGCGGCGGATCAGAGTCAGCATGCTGAAGGGCCGCTAGACTCCCAGGCGGACGTAAGAATACCGTCGGTAATTAGCCGTCATTTAGCTCAGAAGCTTAGCAGCTTGGAAGCTCAGAAGCTAAGCTGTTTGACGCTCATTTGCTTGCGTCTTACGATTAACCAGCCCCTGATCCTAGATGCCCAACCCAGTTTTTTACGATCCACAGCTCAAACGATGGCGAAATTTGCGCCTTTTGCTGCACCTTGGCGGACTGGTTGTCACGTTCGTTGTCGCAGTCTTCATGTACACAGCGCTGCGCAGTGAAGCACTGCCGAAGACTCCCTGGCCGGAAACACGCCACACCTATAAGCCAATTCGGGATACGAAACGCCACGCTGGACCGGCTCGCGGATCGCATCGTCGCAGCAATAAGCCACCTTCGCAAGTCACTTTGAACGAAGATGAAGGCCTGCGTGCGGCGTTTTATGTCACTTGGGACAAAGGTAGTTATTCATCACTTAAGGAATATCTCCGTCAAATTGACCTGCTATTTCCGGAATGGCTGCATGTTCTCACGCCAGACGGACGCATTCAGGGCTCCGATGCGCTCACAAATCAGATGTTTGATGTGGTTCGCGGCACCGGAGTTCATCGTATCGACGAGCAGGTAATGCCGCTAATCCGCACTGAAAAGGCGGACACTGAGGTATTTCCACTGGTCAATAACTTCGATCCGGCCAGCGGAAAGTGGCTGCAAAATGTCGGGGAGTTCTTTGCAAACGCCGACGGTCGCGCAAGTTTCAGGCAGCAATTGCTCACTTTTTTGGCTTCGGACAGCAAATTTCGAGGAGTGTCAGTTGATTTTGAGGACTTTCCGCGAGGCGCTCAGCCGGGATTTAACACCTTAATCACTGAGCTGGCTTCCGATCTGCACGCCCGAGGACTGAAGATGTACATCAACGTCCCGGCCGATGATGACGACTTTAATTACAAGTACCTGGCCAGCGAATCCGACGGGCTGATCCTTATGAATTATGACGAGCACCAGTCCGAAAGCAAAGCCGGACCGGTAGCGAGTCACGGATTCTTCGTCGGCAACATTCAAAAGGCGCTGAAGCTGATTCCGCGCGACAAGCTCATCGTAGCCATCGGCAACTACGGTTACGAGTGGGGCAACAAGCCAATCGAATGCCCCGAAGGGAACCGCGCCTTGGTGTGCAACCTGTCCGTGCAGGACGCCTGGATCCGCTCGGCCGACTCTGACGTTCCCGTAGAGGTCGATTCCGAATCGCTGAATCCACACATTGCCTTCGACGAGGACGATGGCACGAATCACGAAATCTGGTTTCTGGATGCTGTGACGGCGATCAACCAAATGCGCGCCGCTCGCGAGCTCGGCATCAGAACCTTCGCGCTCTGGCGCCTGGGATCGGAGGACAGATCATTATGGGAGATATGGGACAAGCCTCGCGTCTCAGATCCAGTCATCAAACTGGCCAATGTTCCTCCCGGCCCTGATGTCTCCATCGAAGGCGAAGGCGACATTCTGCGGATCGCGCAGCGTCCCGCGGCGGGCACACGCACGCTGAAAGTTGATCCGCGCACGCACCTAGTCACTGCGGAGCGCTTCAGCAAACTTCCGAATCCCTACCAACTCAGTGCTTACGGTTTTCAGCCAAAGAAAGTTGCTATCACATTCGATGACGGACCAGATCCGACCTATACGCCTCGCATTCTCGACGTCCTCAAGCAGAAGGACGCGAAGGCAACATTCTTCTTGATTGGCATTCCGTCGGAAAACGATCCCGGTCTGGTAAAGCGCATCTACGACGAAGGCCACGAGATCGGCAATCACACGCTCACCCATCCCAACATCAGTGAAGTCTCGCCGTGGCGCTTTGAAACTGAGATCAATGTCACCGAGCGATTGTTCGCCGCGAAACTCGGAGTTAAACCTCTCTTCTTTCGTCCGCCTTATTCCATTGATCAGGAGCCCGATACCGCCGACGAAGTGAGGCCGCTGCAGCAGGTGCAGGACATGGGTTACATCACGGTGGGAGACAAGATTGATCCCAACGATTGGGAAATGAATCCACGTCCCCCGGCGACACAGATTGCGCAGCGCGTCTTCGATCAATTGGGTAGGGGAGGCAGCATCATCCTTCTACACGACGGCGGTGGAGATCGGTCGGAAACCGTTAAAGCGATGCCATTAATCATCGACGGCCTACGCTCCCGCGGCTACGAGATAGTTCCCGTTTCCGAACTCATTGGACAAACGCGAACTCAGGTCATGCCGCCGCTTACAACCACACGCGAGCTATGGGCAGCACGGGTGGATAATCTCGCTTTCTGGATGTTCAGCCTCGTTCTCATCGGAATCCAGATCATCTTCTTCCTGGGCGACATCCTGATGACCGGCCGCCTGCTAGTAATCGGCGCCCTGGCCACAATCGACCGCATTCGCGGTTCATCGTCGCGCAACCTTGATCCGAGCTTTCAGCCTGCTGTCGCCGTGCTCATCCCTGCATACAACGAAGAAAAAGTCATCGAGAGAACCGTCCGTTCGGTGCTGGCCTCAAGCTATCGGAAGCTGCGGATCATCGTGATCGACGATGGCTCGAAAGACCGCACCCTGGAGATCGTCCACGCGAAGTTCCAAAATGAAATTGCTGCCGGCAAGCTTGTCGTGCTCACCAAGCCGAACTCCGGCAAAGCTGAAGCCCTGAACTTCGGCCTGCAGTACGTGAGAGAAGACTTCTACGTCGGCATCGATGCCGATACGGTTATCGCCAAAGAAGCGATTGCGCGCCTGATACCGCACTTCGCCGATCCAACTGTGGGAGCAGTAGCCGGTAACGCCAAGGTCGGCAACCGCGTGAATATCTGGACGCGCTGGCAGGCTCTCGAATACATCACCAGCCAGAACTTCGAGCGGCGTGCACTAGACCTGCTGGGAGCTGTCACGGTAGTGCCGGGGGCGCTGGGGGCTTGGCGGACCGAGTTGGTGCGCAAAGGCGGTGGATATCACGTGAACACCGTCGCCGAAGACGCCGACCTCACCATGAGCATCCTGCGCATGGGGCCGCGCGTGATCTACGAAGATCGCGCGCTCGCCTACACCGAGGCTCCGGTCAGCGCACGCGGATTAATGCGGCAGCGATTCCGCTGGTCTTTCGGAATCCTGCAGGCGGTATGGAAGCATCGCGGCGCGCTGTTGCGGCGCGGAGGCTTCGGATGGTTTGCTTTGCCGAACATCCTTATCTTCCAGATCTTCTTGCCGCTGGTCTCGCCGTTGATTGATGTAATGTTCGTGGTAAGCGCCGTGTGGTATCTGATTGACCGTCACTTCCATCCATACGCTGCGAATCCA
>DATLKS010000976.1:0-21431 GCA_035538255.1 Terriglobales bacterium | reverse complement strand
GCTTGCTGATGCCTCTGCCGAGCAGGATAGGGACATTGAGTGTGGTGAAGTAATCGGGACCGACCATGTGCCGGTAAATGTCCACTGATTGCCCAAGTACTGTATAACCGGGAATCTGCGCACTGTTCGAACTATATCCGGAGTCAATTGGACCATGCTGGGCAAGAGTCACTGAGCGTACTCCCGCAAGAGATTGCAGCCGGCGCTGCAACTCCTGGTAATAGTCGATCAGCCGCTGGTCTTTGTAGCCGTTCAGTCCCGGCCGAACTTCGAATGTGAGCAGCGCATGCTGATCGAATCCCAGGCTCACGTGCTGCAGACGATTGAGCGTGCGCAGCAGCAGGCCAGAAGCGACGAGCAACAGCAGAGAAAGCGCGACCTGTCCACCGACGAGAGCTTGCCCTGTTCGGAACCTTCTCCCTGATAACGACGCCTGCGCTCCTGTTTCCTTTAGCGTCGGAGCGACGCTTACTCGTGTCGCCGCCAGTGCAGGCATTAATCCGAACACAATACCACTGAGAATTGAGACGGCGGCGGTGAAGGACAGCACGCGCCAATCAATCCCAGCAGACAGAACGAGAGGATTTCGTCCGGAGCCGAGCAGGCGTACCAAAGCGGAACTCGCCCACATGGAAACGGCCAAGCCCGCGAGTCCTCCAACGATGCCCAGGAGCACACTCTCGGCCAGAAGCTGGCGGACGATGCGTCCGCGCGAAGCGCCGAGACTCAGGCGTATAGCGATCTCCTTCTGGCGCGCGGAGGCGCGAGCCATCAGCAAGCCGGCAACATTCGCGCACGCGATGAGCAACACCAGGCCTACCATACCCATAAGCAGGAGCAGCGACGTAGAAAATCTTCGGCGCAAGTCGTTCAAGCCGCGACCGGCTGGAGCGAGTCCTATATTGGGAATGGCCGCGCCGCTGGCCGTGCTTGCGCGCGCCTTAAGCGTGCGATCGAAGATGACTTGCAATTCCGAACGCGCAGCTTCCTGGGTGATGCCCGGCTTTAATCTCCCGATCACTTGCAGCCACCACACTTTCGGAGAAGCGAACTCGTCACCGTACACGCGCGTCCACTCGTTCCGATAGAGGCTCAGGGGAATGTAGATGTCCACCGGGCTGCCAGGGATGATGCCGAAAAATTCTGGGGGAGCTACCCCGAGAATCGTGAGTGGCTGTCCGTTCATCGCGATCGCCTTGCCGTTTACGTTGGTGTCGCCACCAAAGTGCTTGCGCCAAAAGTCGTAGGAAACTATGGCTACTGCCGATGAGGATGATGAATCATCACTGGGCAGGAGCGCTCGTCCGAAAATGGGGCTTACGCCGAGCCCGCCAAAGAAGTCTCCGGAGACAGCCTGAAGATGAGCGGATTCTGCTGTGCCGTTGACTGCAATATTGACGTTGGAATCGTTTGCGGCATAGGCGAAGCTTGGGTCGAAGACATCATTCTGCTTCTTGAGTTCGGCATAATCGTCCGCAGAGAACGAGGAGCTGGACATGATTCCGCCCGCATCTTTTCCGCCGTTGCCCTCTAGATCGTCAACGAATGTATGCGGCCAGTCCTTTGCGGACCAGTTCAACAGCATGAGGCGTTCGGGTTCCCCTACCGGCAGCATCTTCAGACTCACGGCATTGATCAGGCTGAAGATTGCAGTATTTGCGCCGATGCCGAGCGCGAGGGAAGTCGTTATTACCAGAGCCAAAGACGGGTGCTTGCGGAAGGCGCGCAGAGCATAATGCAGGTCGTTGATCAGGTCTTCGATCCAACTCACTCCGCGAGCTTCGCGGCATTTTTCTTTCTGCTGCTCCATTCCCTGCATGGCGCGCATGGCGATATGCGAGCTTCTTCTGGCGATGTCCCTCGTGACCTCAGGTACTCAATCTTGCGCTCGAGGTGATACTCGAATTCTTGGCGCAGCTCCTGCTCAACGCGAGATTGGCGAAAAAGAGAACGCAAACGAAGCGGCAGTTTGTACAGCCAGTGCTCCAGTCCCATGTCAGGCCTCCCGAAGCTGGATGACGTGCGATATCGCCGAGGAGAGCCGATTCCAGTGGGCGGTTTCTTTCTCGAGATGGCGCCGGCCAAGACGAGTCAACGAATAGAACTTCGCGCGACGGTTGTTCTCGCTCGGCTTCCATTCCGATCTGATCCAACCTTCCTGCTCCAGCTTGTGCAGCGCCGGATACAGCGATCCATCGCTTACCTGCAGGACATCGCCAGAAATTTGCGTCAGTCTCTGGCTGATTGCCCAGCCATGCAGCGGTTCGAGAGCCAGGATCTTCAACAGTAGAAGGTCTAGCGTGCCTTGGACGAGATCGGAAGGTCTGCTCAAGGAGTCTCTCCTCGGTTACCGAGATTAGACGAATGCTACTCCTCTCGGTTAGCAAGGGGAAAGGGTGAGGCGCTCCACTGTCAAGGAAGCCGCACAACAATACCCAACAAGCAAAACCAATAGCTCACGCGGATGCACACGAATGTTACGGATTTGCACGGATCTTTAAGGGAATAGCTACAAAATTGAAGCATCCGCGCAGATCTACAAAATCAGCGTTTATCCGCGTGAGCTTTTGCTGTTTTGTGCGTCGGCTATTTAGGACGAGGGCTGCAGTAATTTTGACTCCACCCGATCCTGCTTAGAACGACGGATCTAACCTCTGTACGTCGCTGATTTTCCGTTCGAATTTCCACACTCTTTCTGTTTGATTCCCTGACTCGATTTTGGTTCCATTGTGAAACATAAACGAAGTGAAGGTAAGGAGAATACGTGCATGACACGCGAGGAGCCACAGACGGGACGGATCGCCGACTTTGAGTTCCAGTTTTGGGAGCAAAAAGCAAAACATTTAAGATCCTTCGACTCGCTCAGAAGTGATCCGCAAGATATTGCGTATCGACCATGGTCGATCCGGCATATCTTGCGGATCAAAGAATGAAAATGCCGGATTTGACGGGTGTAAGTCCTTTGGATGACGGATTTTGCACAAAAAAGGGAGGGGAGGGGTATGACAAGGATTGGGTCTGCGGGCGATCCGGGTGGTGGGTGAAGTCAATGAGGTTGAGTTTAAAGGGATCTTTGTTCCCTCACGATGGGACGAAGTCACTTGAACAAGATCTTCGCCATCATCCCTTTGTCTTCGTGATTCAGCAGGTGACAGTGGAAGAGAGACATGCCGCGAATAATCGGGTCGGTGAAATCCATCACCAGGTCCACGGAACTGCCATATGGGACATCCACGGTGTCGAGCCATACCGGATCTTTCACTGGCTTGCCGCCAACGGCATACACCAGGAAGTGGACCTGATGAATGTGGAACGGATGCGCCTCTTTGGACAAATTCAGGACGCGCCAGTGCTGCAATGAACCGACATGCACTGTCAGCATCGGCGAGTCGTTCATTTGGAATTTATGGCGGTTGATGTAGAAGCCCTGTTTGTCCTCGGTGAAGTTGACGACAAATTTCGGATCGGTGCGTTCGACGTGATTGAGAGCCGCGGGGGAGAAAACCATGTGCACCGGAGCTCCACCGAGCGTGTGACGAACTGAAAGAGTAGATGTCTTCGCCGGGACGATGTCCGCCAGAACCATTCCGGGATTGGAATCTCCATCCGGGCCGGTATCGAAGCAGTTGGAACGCAGTGCTACGTGGGAATTCGCGGGTGGTCCAGTGATAATTGCCTCCACTCTGCCGGCGGGTGGAACCAGCACGTGCGGCATCGATCGCGTGCGAGTCGAGGGATCGTGATAGGCGAGGGGCATACCGTCAAGCGCAACTACTTCCAGCGGTTCCGAATCGAGTTCCAAATCGACATAGCGATCGGGAGTGGCGTTCACAATTCTCCAAAATTGACGCTCCCCCGGAGCAATATCGATCTGCGGCCGCAGAGCTCCGTTGACCGTCAAAACCCGTTCCGGATCGTTCGGCGCGGTGCCGCACTGAGTGGTCGGCATCGAGACCGATTCCATGACTCTACGTTTTTCGGCAGCATCATCGGGCAAGACAAGATCGCGCAGCACCAGAATCCGCTCGGGCATGTTCGCGACTTCCGGCACATACCGAGCAATGCCCTCAACGACGATGGGTCCGGACATGCCATCGAGATCCTGGCGGTAGCTCTCTCCATGGGGATGCGTGTGGTACCAGTAGAGTCCCGGTGGCTGTTCCGAAGGCAGTTGTACGGAGTAGTGCAAGGTCTCTCCGGGCATCGCCATCATGCTGAGAACATCGTCTTGCGGCGAGTTGGGCGAAACGTGCAATCCATGGAAATGAAGGTTCGTCATGTTCATGCAGGGAAGGTCAAGACACTTTTCTCTGGATGGCACAGCGAGGTTATTCGTGTACTCGACGTGCAGAGTGCTTCCCGGGTCCACGCGAATCACTGGCGGAACGTTGTTGCCTTCATATCTGAATTCGGATTTGCCTGTGAATGGATCTGTAGCCGCTGCGAGCGCGACCGGAGTGGTTGCTTCGGGTAGCTCGGGCAAAGTTCGTTCTTGTCCGGAGGGAGTGGCCGCAATCAGCCACAATATCGCGAATGGTCCGGATAAAGCTATCCCGAGCCTTCGCACAATTCCCATGGCTTTGGCACCTCTACTAATCGAGAGTGGAATTCGCAGAAAGTGGCGCGAACTCTCTCGACCAGGAATTTTGGCCTGGCCCCATACGACTGTTGCTGCACGTACCATTCCATCGCGAGGACGAGACGACTGCGCTGTATCTCTCAGCACGAAGGTGCGTCCATCTTCTGGCTGGCGTTATGTGTCAACTGGCTGACAGTCGCCGTGTCGGCTTTGAGCGAAAGGACTCAGCCTCTGCTGTTTCACTTGTTCTACTCAAAAACGTACTCAGTCGCGCTGCTCACCTTGCCGTTGCTGCTGTTTACGGACAAAGACGTGATAGGTGACCGTGTCCCAGGCGTTATGAATACCGATAAAGACCAGCAGCAGCGCCGCCGCTCCAACAGCAAACAGCGCCCGCGCAACATTCAAGCGAGTTGCGTATGCCGATGCAGCGAGCGTTCCATACGCGAGGAAGGGCAACAGAACGTGGAACAACCAGTCCTCCAACTCAGGCTTGTATATGGTTTGTGACCGAACCTGCCAAGTCACGATGATTTGGTACACGATGCCGCTGAGACCCAGCAGGCCGCAAAGGACTGCTGCGCCGGCGACACCATTCCACGGAACGTCGAGGATTGCTGCCAACAGCAGCGCAGCTCCAAAATGAACAATGGTTGGGGTTGCAAAGGCCGCGCCGATGCGTTCCGCGTCTCGATCAATCGGAATCTCGGCGGTGAGAGTGAGGACGACAAATTGCAGTCCGATCAGCGCACCGGCAGACGATCCGACGATAACGTAGAAATTTGCCCATCCGGCGAGTGGTGTCATATGGTCAACCTCATCTTTGGTTCGCGTGACCGCATTCAGGCCTCGACGGACAATGATACGCACGGAGATGCTCTCGGTTGTGCGATTACAGGCGGTGCTGTGGGCTTTGCAGCGCTTCAGGCAGGCAGGATTTGCATGCGGCAATTGAAGGAGGCCAAATTGGGTGGGATGTCCGCCAACGGACGACATTCCCGGAATGAAGCCAGGTCAAGTAGTAAGGGCTGCGGATGCCGCAGCGTGGGTTCAGGAACTGTCGAACCTCCAAGGCGCATGAACTCCCGCGCGTTTTCCGCAGTGTCGTACCTTGGGAGATCAGACGAGAATACGTCGGTCTGTGCCCTCTTCTCACTCTCTGGAATTCTGGATGAACCGCAAACCTGGTTCGACTTGGAAGCGGCTAAAGACGAACGCCGAGATAAAATCCAGCCAGACGTAACTCCGCTGGAAATACGGTCTACCATATGAGTCCGATTCCGAGCTCGCAATTTCGCAAGATAGAGCTCGGGAAAAATAATAAACGCAGCATGCGGCCACCCATCGCACATCTAACCCGTGGATCTTCCAATGTTCTTTGACCCAGATGAACCGAGACGCGCTTCCGCAAGCGAAGAACTGAACCTGCTCCCGCCACCGCAGTTGAACGTAGCGTTATGGCGATCCCTGTTCGGGAACCTGCGCGACGTCTTCTCGCCGAAGCACCTGCCGCCTTTGAAACTTACTTCACGGCCGGTGAATGTCGGCATGCTCGTCGGCGACATCCTCGACGTGCCGTGGTACCGCACGATCTTGAGTGGGATTGGCGATGCCATTTCGCCCGACACCCGGCCACCGCTGCAGCTCGAATCACAGCCGGTTGAGGTGGAGCTCATCAGTGATCAGCCGGCATGGTGGCGATCGCTGCTACGCAACCTGGCAGATGCGGTCGCGCCCGAGCGGCAGCCTGCCCTGCACCTGACCTCACAGCCCACGAATCCGGAGATGGCTTCTACTGTCCTGATCGCCCCGCGTTGGTCTTCTCTGATTACAGTCCCGTTGACCCATACGCCCAAACTTTTTCGAGCTGATCGCTGGAAGACGTCCACAGATCGCCAAATGCCAATACACGCGCCCATGCGAACGACGCTCGTGCAACTCCCCCCGCTGGACGCGCCCGCTAACGCTGACTTCCGTGACTTCAATGACTTCGAGAGCAAACGCGTGCTGCAACTGCAGCGTTCAATCCGTGCTTCCCACGTCCGCCAAATGGTTTGGATCGGCGTTGCCGCGGCTCAAGTAACCGCACTCGTGGTCCTGTTGGTGATCCAGCACTGACCGATGCCTATCGCCGGCAAGAAGAACCGCGTGAAGAATTGGAGCATGCGCGGGACTTCAAAATCGTGGACCGATCTAGACGCGCTCGCATCGAATGGCGCTGGGAGGAAAATGTTATGCAAGCTGCAGTCGTGCCCGCTGCGAGCAGTGCGTGGCAGATCAAAGAAGTTCCGCAACCCCAGCCCGGACCCAATCAAGTACTGGTGAAGATGCATGCAAGCGGCATCTGCTACACCGACGTACATCAAACTCTCGGACACTTTCCCGGAGCATTTCCCCGAATCCTCGGCCACGAACCCGTCGGCGAGATTGTTGCCGTGGCCGCCGACGTCACTACGCGAAAGGTGGGCGACCGCGTGGGTACCGCCTGGATTCAGTCCACGTGCGGGCGCTGCGAATGGTGCCGGCGTGGACGCAAAATGTTCTGTCCCTATCTGAAGGGCACCGGAGTGGATGCACAGGGCGGACATGCCGAGTACATGCTGATGAATGCCGATGCAACCTATTTGATTCCCGAAAAGGTTTCCTATGAGCAAGCAGCTCCCATCTTCTGCGCCGGTTACACGGTCTATGGTGGGTTGCGGTGGGCTGATCCTCAGCCGCATGAACGCGTGGCCGTGCTCGGGATCGGCGGCCTTGGACACTTGGCCGTGCAATACGCGAAGGCCGCAGGTTTCGAGACTATCGCAGTCTCGCATTCGCCCGATAAAGACAAAATGATCCGGGATCTCGGCGCCGATGAAGTTGTCCGCGACGGCAAGAGCCTCGCCGCAGCGGGAGGCGCAGATGTCATACTCAGTACCTCTAATTCGACCAACGCGATGGTCGAAAGCATACAGGGATTGCGGCCAGACGGCCGGCTCGTCACGATGGGCGCCGACGCGGAGCCGCTTTCGATCTCCCTGATAGATCTCATCTCTAAACGCATTCGAATCATTGGCAGCCAGCAAAACGGCCCTGAATATCTTTACGAAGCGCTTGACTTTGTAGCGCAAGGAAAAGTGAAGACGATTGTGGAGACGTATCCGCTGGCAGAGGCATCGAAGGCGTACGATCGCGTGGCGCAAGGCAAGGCGCGATTCCGCGCGGTACTCACAATGTAATCACCAATCCCAGCGTCGCAGCGCGCAAGGCGGTGCTCGGATGATCACGAGCAATACGGAATTTGCGCAGTCGAAATTGCCGATCAACAAAATCGACGGTTAGTGCGCGATTGAAGGAGTCTGGAACTGGAACTTATACCACCTTGGCGGCGGCTCCGTTCCTGACCAACATCTTTCGACGAGTGAGACTCGGGAGAAGATCGGTGCAGATTTTAGCGGGATATTCATTTTCAGCCGGACTTCCTCTGAGCGCGTTTCTGCCATCCAAACACGACGACAAAAATAAAGCTGACACGGAGCGAAATTATGGATCGGCGGAATTTCTTGCGTGGATTGCTGGGTGCTGCTGGTGGGGCATTCCTGTCCCGGAACTCAGGTTTGCTCAATCAGCAACTCTTTGCTGAAGGCCGAGAAGACACTGGGGTACTCGGCTCGGGAAAAAGTGCCATCGATCACATCGTGGTGGTAATGATGGAGAACCGCAGCTTCGATCATCTTCTCGGGTGGCTACCCAATGCCGATGGAAAGCAAGCGGGTCTCACTTACGTTGATTCGCAAGGAGTAGCGCATCAGACTTATGACCTTGCACCCGATTACACCGGTTGTCCGCATGCCGATCCTGACCACTCTTATAGCGGCGGACGCATTGAATATGACAACGGCCAGATGGACGGCTTCCTGCGCGCTGGAAAAAACGACATTTACTCGATCGGCTACTACAGCGAACAGGATCTCCCCTTTTACAACGCTCTGGCCAGGAACTATACCTCCTTCGACCGGTACTTCTGCTCGATCCTGAGTTCCACGTTCCCGAACAGGATCTTCCAACATGCCGCTCAGACCGATCGTCTGAGCAATACCGAAACGATCTCCACTCTGCCAACAATCTGGGATCGGCTCACCCAGGCACGTATTAGCGCGCGTTATTACTATTACAATATTCCCTTTCTGGCACTGTGGGGAGCGAAGTACATTCCGATTTCCGCCACGTACCCGCAGTTCTTAGCGGATGCGGCTACGGGCAAGCTGCCGGCAGTCTCCTTCATTGATCCGCGTTACACCACGGTGGACACGGGCGATGGAAACGACGATCATCCGCATGCCGACATGCGCGCCGGCGAACGTTTCATGGCGGATGTCTTCAACGCTGTCTCAAGCGCGCGCACCTGGTCCAGCACCGTGCTGATCTTCACCTTTGACGAGTGGGGAGGATTCTTCGATCATGTGGCGCCTCCGCGCGTGATCGCGCTCGATAGCGTCGATCCTGATCTGGTGAATGGAAATGCCCTTCTTGGGTTCCGCATTCCGCCGCTGGTGGTGTCGCCGTTTTCACGCGGAGATGCGCAGAATCCGCGCGTGATGCACCAGGTTTTTGATCACACCTCCATTCTCAAGCTGATTGAATGGCGCTTTGGATTGCAGCCGCTTACCGCGCGTGACGCTTCGGATCAGATTGGCAATCTGAACAGTGCACTCAATCTGGACCAACCGGACGCTTCCATCCCGAGCCTGCCAGTACCAGCTTCCTACGTGCCCACCCCTTGTTCGCAGGGCAACGTATTTGGTGATACCTTCGGTTCAGGAGAATCGGTCGATATGCAGACATTGCAAAATCTGGCCGCAAGGTACGGCTGGCCGGTGTAAGCGACGAGGTCCGAAAGACGGGTCTCAACGAATAGAGAGTCCCCGCTGCGGGGCGGACAACCTGCTTGCTTTACGGCGGGCGCCAGTACTTCACTCCGAGGTAATTAGTCTCAGGTGAAAGCAACGGCACCAGCGAAATCAACCACACGGCCGGCGTGGACTGGCTTGCGCTACATTCCGACGCGGGCAATCCCGACTCTGTCCCGATTGTGGTTAGGGACTGCAGCTTTGGAAATGAGGATCAGAACCTACGACGATTTCCTGTTTTGAACCGAATCCGCCCCAGTACTGCAGGAGCGTTGCAGGCAAGCAGTCCGGCTCCGGTCTTGACCGAGCTGGCATTAAAATCCGCCTTGTAGCTCACCGGCGTGCCTGAGGTGTGGAACTGGTTGCCGCTGCGATCGTAGGTCGCCAGCCAGACGTTCGCCGTTGGCATCGTGATGGTGTATACCGAACAGGCATAGCCCTGCGTGCCGCATGCCGGATCGCCATCGTGCGTCGTGAATTTAGGCGCGCCATCGATCCACGGGATTGGGAAGTTGCGATCTAGAGCAAACCCCCACATCGGATCTATGAGAACGTTAACGTTCTGTGGCATCCCGTCCACGTTCTGCGAGAAGATGTTGCCGCGAATCGTCCCCGTGGGACTCGGCACCAGCGTAATTGTGCCAATGTCTGTGCCGGGTTCAATCGCATCGCCGGAGTGACCAGCTATCGTGGCTGATACGAGCAGTGTGGGCGCAAACAGGGTGCCATCGGAGCTTTTCGCAGATACGCCGATTGTCCAGCCCCAACCGCGAGGTGACGGCACGACGTTGTCAAAGCGGAAATACCCCTGAGCGTCGGCGATCACCTGTGCGAAGATCGAGAAATCGCTCGGATCGGCTCCTTCCAGCGCGACCGCTACGGTGCCGCTCACCGGGGCGCCAGTCTGCGAGTTTAGAATCGTTCCCGAAACGGAAGTCGCGCTATTGCCGCCGCCTGCGCCCGAGCCGCCCGATCCAGACGAGCCGCCCGATCCAGATGATCCAGCGGAAGAAGATCCGCCCGAAGACCCACCGCTGTTTCCAGGGTTGCTCGTTCCTCCGCTCGCCGAAGCTGATCCGCCGCTGCCCGCACCCGGCTGCGACGCCGAGGGAGTGGGCATCCCTGGCTGTGTGTTGGCGGCGGACTTGCTCGAACCTCCGCCACATCCAATGCTGCCGAAGATAAGCCCCAAAGCGGCAACGCCAATAACTGTTACCCAAACCCGATACGCGAATACAAACGCGCTACGTTTCATTGATACGCCCTCAAGAAGAAATCACTTGCTTTTATCCAGCAAAGATGGGCAGCCGGAACACTGGGTTGGTGCGTTACAGGACGGTTAAGGCGAGATTCTTGTTACCGGATGTGTAACCACCATTTGCGAAGTGCCGGGGTACAGCATGTATGCCCTGATAAACCTGACATCTGCCGTAACCTTCTTCCCTTCCGAAACGTTTATCTTACTGAGCGCGACATGCGGAGAGCCGGTTGAAGGCCCTGAAGAACGACGCGGACGAGCGGCTTCTGGTCGAAGTGGCCAAGCGCGATCCTGCGCGCTTTGCCGACCTCTATCAGCGCAATGTGTACCAGGTGTACGCCTACGTGTCGCGCCGTGTGGGCACTCGCGAAGAGGCTGAAGACATTACCTCTGACGTGTTTCATCATGCGCTTGAGAATTTAAAAACGTTCGAGTGGCGCGGAGCTCCGTTTGCCGCATGGCTTATTCGCATCGCGGCACACCGCATTATCGATCGCTGGCGAAGCTCGGCGCGGGAGAGCGGGAATCCGATTGCCGACGATCTACAGGACTTTCGAATGGAAGATGTCGAGCAGCGGGCCGCTCTCTTCCAGTTGGTGAAGCGTCTTCCGGAAGATCAGCGGCGCGTAGTGGTGTTGAGGTTCGTAGAGGAGAAGAGCATTAGGGAAATTGCGCAGGAACTCGGCCGGAGTGAAGGAGCCGTGAAGCAACTTCAGTTCCGCGCTCTGGAAAAACTTCGCGCATGCGTGGAGGGCGGCAATGGCTAAACTCTCGCGCTTCGAGCAACTGGATCAGGCAATCGGCGAGGTTCTCGCCCGCAATAATGCATCGTCTCCGCGCGTCGACGCCCAAATTTCACCGCTCGTGCGTCTCGCCGGTCAATTGCGCGACATGCCGCGCGAAGAGTTTATTGAACGACTCAGATCCGATTTGGAAAGGAGCACTTCTATGGCAGGCAGAGCAGAATCACTAGCTGCAGTTCGTATACAGGGAGCGCCCGCGTTGAGGTTTAAGCGCGCCGCTAAGGCAATCGACTTCTACAAGCAGGCGTTCGGCGCAAAAGAGATCATGCGCTTCGAGAACGAAGGCGGCGTGGGACATGCCGAGCTCATGATCGGCGATACAAAGATCATGATCGGTGAAGAGTGGCCGCAAGGCGGCCGCTTTAGCGCGGAGACTCTCGGCAATACGCCGATCAGTATCGAGCTGCTCGTTCCCGATGTGGACGCGTTCGTGGAGCATGCGGTTAAGGCCGGAGCAACTGTGGTCCATCCGATCCAGGACCAGTTCTACGGATACCGGCAAGGAACTTTGCGCGATCCCTTCGGATATCTGTGGGGAGTTTCGACAATTAAAGAAGAGGTGTCAGTCGAGGAGATGCATCGCCGCATGCGTGCCATGCAGAGCGAGCAGCCGAAGAAACCGAAGGTCGATCCCATTCCGAAAGGCTATCGGACGCTTACGCCATATCCCATCGCGCAAGATGCGGCTGGTTTAATCGAATTTGTGAAGCGCGCTTTCGGGGCCGAAGAAACGTTTCGCGCCATCGGTTCGGCAGGGGGCATCCATGCGGAGATCCGCATCGGTGATTCCATGATGATGATGGGTGGCGGCGGCCGCGGTCTCTCATGGCGTGGCGAATCGACCCCGATGGCCTTCCACATGTACGTTCCCGATTGCGATGCAACGTACAAGCAAGCGCTTGATGCAGGCGGTACGTCGATCGCTGAACCGGTGGATCAGTCCTACGGCGAGCGTTCGGGAAGCGTGAAGGATCCGGCAGGCAATTTCTGGTACATCGCAACTTACAAAGCCGAGAACTACAAATGGGAGGGCGCGCCTGACGTGCAGCCGTATCTGCATCCCCTGCGCGCGGTGCCGGTCATCGACTTCCTGAAGCGGGCCTTTGGAGCCGAGGAGTTAGGCCGCTATGCGTCGCCGGATGGCGTAATTCATCACGTGACAATGAAGATTGGCAGCTCGCATCTCGAAATGGGCGAGGCGCACGGTATCTATCAGCCAATGCCGGGCATGTTCTATCTTTACGTCCCAGATTGCGACTCCGTATATCACCGTGCCGTGGCCGCGGGAGCCACATCGATCGCCGAGCCTGCGGATCAGCCGTACGGCGACCGCAATGGAGCGGTGAAAGACGCCTTCGGCAATCAGTGGTACATCGGTACACACATCAAAGACGTAGAGAGTTAACGAGTCTTCAATTCGCGGGCTTGTCGCCGACTGCTGCTCCGTATCCTTTGTCCAGCAGAATCTTCCCGTCTTGGGCGACAAGAACCGCCCCCATGAACTTCTTCCCGTCAACATACGACTGGATGATTTGTTCCATGCGCCGTACGGGATCCTGCGCAAAGCATGCGGTGCAAGACATGATCAAAGCGCAGAAGATCACAATGGAACTTATTCTCGCGGTCGAATGACTAGTGCTTCTTCGCCGCACCTGGAAGCAGTCCGTAAACGTCCAGCTCACGTTTGGCTCCTATGTAGACGCGTCCCTTCATTATCGTCGGAATTACAAAACGAACTGCTAAACCGAGCCCATCGCGGGCGAGGTCCTGACTGCTGCTGTAAAGTTCACGCCCAACATTCGCGGCGTCGTAGGCGTGGAGGACCGCGAACTGATCCGGCGCATTCCAAGCCTTGGTCTCAACTAGCCACACGATTCCGTTCTTCGTGCCGTTGGCGGAGACGGTGAGAGTCGCTCCAGGATTCGCGAATTCCTTGGCGCTCTGCATGACGGGTCCGGACGAAAGTTTGCCGGCTGCAAGCTTGAAATCCTTCAGCGAGTCTTCACTGCAGACGATGAAGAGATTCTGGTTCCAATATGCAGCAGCTCCGTAGCAACCGCCCTTAACATGTAATGTCTGCACAGCGTGGCTGTTATCCCCGGCATGATACTTCCCCATTTGGTCACGATCAATCAGGTAAACGTTGCCCGCTTTGTCGCCGGTGATCAGAAGATGAGGATGCGCGCCCGGCTGGTCAGGAAACAGCAATGGGCCGAGCGAACCTAAATCAAGATCTTCGTCGTTCAGCCTCTGCTGATCGAAAGGTGTGAAATAGTCCCGCAGGACGAAGCCATTTTGATTCAAAGCCAGCTTTAACGCGCTGTCGCCGTAGTCTCGTCCGCCCGAAGAAGCGTCGAATTTGCCGTTGCCGGTAACCGGATAGATATTCCCTTCCTGGTCTGCGGCCGGACCTGCATCTGACTGCCAGATTCCGGCCTCTTCGCCGTCCGGCGCTGCATTGAAAACCGCTACCTGCGCCAGCGACTTCGCGTCGTAGGCCATCACCCAGCCGTAATATGGTCCAACATCGCACGACGATCCCCAGGTGAGATAGATCTTTCCATTGGAGAGCAACAACGCCGCGCGTGGATTTTCCCGAAGCGGATCGAAGGCGGTTGTGCCGTTGAATACTCCCATCACTTTGCGGCTCAGCGAAGCTTTGATAACGACTGGGCTGCCGAACTTCTCTGCCCCGGTGAGCACGTCAAGAGCATGCAGCTTCTGCACATAAGCTCCCGACTCCTTCGTGCGCGCCAGCGCGTAGAGAGTGCCGCTTTGCGCGTCGATCACAGGAGTAGGCGTAATCCCAACTTCTGGACGAATGAAAGGACAACGCACGTCGCGCGCGGGAACAGTATCGATGCCCGCTGAAGCATTAGTGAAGTTCACGTGCCAGAGAGGAGCGCCCTGCGTGTCGGCGTCGAACGCATAGGCACTGTCGTGTTCCGTCGCGAGAAAGATGACGTTGTGCTTGCCCTTTCCGGGAATCTGCAGTCCGGGCAGATAAAGAGGCTGAGCGTAAACATCACCGTCCACTTGCAGCGTGAAGAGCTTGCCGAACTGTCTTGAATTTACGTTTTGCGGCGTGAGGATCGTTTCTTTGAGGTGCGCGCCGGTGCGCGCGTTGTCATATTGGGCCGTGGTAATTTGCGTATGTGCGGGTGAGGAGGAACACAGGGTCCACAGGACACAGAGTAAAGGAAACAAATGCAAGTGTCGTGTTGGGAAACTGCAGGGAGAAGTCGGGCGGGTTTTGATCATGAATATTCTCAGACAACGGCAAACGAGGGAAGACAGGCTCCGGATGTTTGACACCGGGAACGGTCGGTTCGTTCCCTAGAGACGTATGTTCGTGCTTAAAGTAATCTGAGCGCCGAAAGCCGCGATATTTCTTAGTCCAGCCGACCAAAGGCTAGATTCGCGACGTGAAAATCCGAGCCCAGGAAGGCATCCTGATTCAATTCGAAAAGGAGTGCCGCCCCGCGAGCTTCAAAATAACTCCACTAACCCAGCCCTAGTGCGGGGCTGGCGAAGAGATCACGCGTTTGTTTGGCGCTCGCAGTGTATGCCCGTTCAGACCGGAGGCTCGAGGAAATTAACATTCCCTCTTGGTAGATGCTGAGGTTTCAACACGAAGAGAAATTCCACAGCCTTTTCGGCCGGCAGTTGGAAGTGGCTCCTCCCGGCCGCGCGGGAGCCGCAGGGTGCTTCGTAAACTTCTATAATTGTAATTGGTAGTCAGTCCTCACCTCGAGCTCTTCCCGGCACTGTGTGACTGTCGTGGCCAAATCCGAATCAATGCCTAAGCCGACCATTGCCGTAGCTATGTCTGGAGGAGTGGACTCCTCCACTGTCGCGGCCATGCTGCGTGCGGATGGGCATCCGGTAGTTGGCTTGACGATGCAGCTTTGGAATCAGCGGCGCCTGGCCGGTCGCGAGGGCATGCCGGAGCATGTGCAGGGGCGATGCTGCTCGATCGAAGATGTATACGATGCTCACCATGTTGCTGAGCAGCTCGAGATTCCGTATTACGTCATCAATCATCAGGATCGGTTCGAGCGTGATGTCGTGCGGCCGTTTGTGGGCGACTATCTCTCCGGGCGCACGCCAATTCCATGCAGCCTCTGCAACAATCATTTGAAGTTCGATCAGCTTTTGATCACGGCTCGCCAGATCGGCGCGGAGATGCTTGCAACCGGCCACTACGCGCGCATCGAGTACTCGGAGGCGCAGGGACGATGGCTGCTTCTGCGCGGTCGCGACCTTAACAAGGATCAAAGCTACTTTCTTTTTGGTCTTACTCAGGAGCAGCTTAGCAAGACACTGTTCCCCTTGGGCAACATGTCAAAGCCTGAAGTGCGCGCTCTGGCGCACCAGCATGGGCTTGCGCTCGCCGAGAAGCCTGACTCCCAGGAGATCTGTTTCATTCCCGGCGGCGACTACAAGCGGTTCATCGATGCTTATCTCGGCGAGCAAGGCGAGGAACTGCCCGATACATCGGGAGAGCTGGTTACAGCGTCGGGAGAGGTGATAGGTCATCATGCGGGCATTCACAATTTCACCGTCGGACAGCGGAAGGGGCTCGGCGTTGCCACTGGCTCGCCGCTTTACGTAATCGAGCTGCGCGGAGACAAGCACCAAGTGGTGGTTGGAGGAGACGATGCTCTCCGTTCGCGGACTCTCACTGCCCATCGTCTGAATTGGATTGCATTTGAAGCCCTCGAGCGGCCTATGAGCGTAAAGGCAAAGATTCGTCATCGTCATGCGCCCGCTGCGGCGGAAGTGAGGATGGATGGCGATCGAGCGCTGGTCATTTTCGACGAGCCTCAGCGTGCCATTACACCGGGACAGGCAGTGGTCTTCTATGACGGAGATGTGGTTATCGGTGGCGGCTGGATCTGCTAGCAGCCGCCTGGATACCGTTCCCATACTAGAACAGAACAATCCATGAGCATTCCCTGCTTTTCTCAAATCTCAGTTTGAGCAAAACTGCTACGCTTAACCCAATGGATGCGCACAAAACAGAAGTTGCGGAATTGGGCTACACGGTCCTGCAGGATTACATGGGACGGCCGATGCTTGATCGCATGCGTGCCCGCGTGGATGAGCTGTTCGCCATCGAAGGAGATAAGGCGGGTTCGGAGTTTCGCACAGAAGAGAACGCGCGGCGGCTGGCGAATCTTGTAGACAAAGGTGAGGTGTTTCGCGAAGCCATCGTGCAGAAGGAAGTCTTGCAGCTGGTGGCAAGCGTACTCGGTGAAGAGTTCAAACTGGGAAGCCTGAACGTGCGATCGTCAAATCCCGAATCAGGCAGCGCGCAGCCCTTGCATGTGGATATGGGTCTGCTGCCGGACGCGAGGGGCTACTCGACGTGCAATTGCGTCTGGATGCTGGACGACTTTACAGTCGAAAACGGCGCACTTAGAGTGATTCCCGGTTCGCACCGGTGGGGAAAGAAGCCCCAGGATGTATTGTCTGATATTTACGCGAAGCATCCTCAGGAGGTTCTAATAACCGGCCCCGCCGGAACTGTAGTGGTGATGAACGCGCATGCCTGGCACGGGGGTACAGCAAATCGGACCAAACGTGAACGCCGCGCGCTGCACAGTTTCTATGTTCGCCACGACATCCCCCAGCAGCAATACCAGAAGAGACTCCTTTGACCGGAGACACAGGCGGGGCTCAGCCCACAACTCCGTCGGCTGCTTGCTTTGGACGATCCGACAAACGACGCATTGAGCTCAATCGCAAGCGGACAAAGCGGATTCATGAAATAGATAACAAGGGCAATTAGAGGCTGTTTTCCGGCAAATACCAGGAATCCGCAAGGACTTTGTCGTCCTGAAATGGGACTAATGCGTTGAGGAGGCATGCTGCCGTTTCCCTCTTCACTTTCTCGTCAATGTTCCACTGGGATCGGCCGTTGGTTGACGAGCCCGAAAAGCGTTTATGGTATTGATGACTGTTGATCTAACCTGAGGAGATGACGATTGAAATTCGTTTGCCTTGTATACGGCGAAGAGCAGGAAATTGGGGCCATGACCGACGATGAGTGCATGGCTTTTGATCAAGAGCTCCGAAACGATGGCCGATGTGTTGCCTCAGAAGCTCTTCAGCCGGTTCATACCGCCAGGACGGTGCGGGTTCGCCGGGGAAAGGTGTCCATCACCGACGGCCCATTCACCGAAACCAAGGAGATTTTGGCAGGGTTCTACTTGGTTGAGGCCGCCGACATGAACGACGCTATCCAGATCGCCTCGAAAATTCCACCCGCTCAGGTGGGTAGCATCGAGATACGCCCAGTCAGGGAATTGACGAGCACGACTGGAAAACGACGACAATTGTAACGGAAGGCGCTCCTGATTATGGATGCGCACAGTTACGAGAGCCGGCCCGGTTCTCCTCTTGTCGGGAGCGGCCTGTTGTCCTTCTGTTTCCCGAACGAATGTCGCCTCTACTTTCGTAGACGGCTGATCAGATATATGAAGACCAATGCATTGATGGCAAGTACCACTGTCTTTGGAAGCGAAGGTCTGAGCGAAAGTTCGTAGACCTCGAACGGCAGCAGCGAACCGGTGATTACCACTGTTACCCACTCTCCCCATCGCTTGAGACTCCACAGGCCGACTCCTTCCAGCAGAAACAGCGCCGCGTACACAAAGGCTACTGCGCCAATCTCGTGCAGCCGTCGTGGCGTGACATTCGCGGTGCGCGCGAGCACCTGCGCTACAAAGTGATTGCCAGGATTCAGGTGATGTCTGACGACAAGTCTGTCTACGTACTCGGTGAAATTTTTGTTGACCAAGTGTAGCGCGCCAATGCCTGCAGCAATGAGCAGTGCTGCTTTCAAGAACTTGAAGAGTGCGATCGTACGGAGCAGCAGGCCGCCTTGTGATGGGTTCGGCATCTATTGAGAGTAAATCCTGTTGAACTTTTCTCCCCGGATGTAACCTGACTGGCCAACAGGAAGCACGCCATCAAAGATCGAGCGCTATCCACGCGGGAGCGTGGTCGCTGGCGTTTAATTCACCACGCACCCAGCGGTCAACCCCACCGTCAACCAGTCGCTTCGACATCTCAGGCGAGAGCAGGAAATGATCGAGCCGCATGCCCTTGTCAGCCTGCCAGCGCTCGAACTTGTAATCCCAAAATGTCCACAGTGGCCCGGTTGGCTGCAGACGGCGCAGAGCGTCTGTCCATCCCTGGGCCAGCAGGCGGGCAAACGCCCGGCGGCTTTCAGGCTGAATCAGTGCATTACGGTCCAGGGACCGCGTTGGATAGATATCTTGTGGTGTTGGCACCACGTTGTAATCTCCAGCCAAGATCACGGGCACGCCAGCTTTCATCAGTTCGTCGGCATGCGTAATGAGCCGTTCAAACCAATCCAGTTTGTAATCGAATTTCGGACCGGGTTGCGGATTGCCATTCGGCAGGTAAATGGAAGTGATCAAGACACCGTTTACGGCTGCCTCAATGTACCGTCCTTGATGATCATTAGGTTCTCCAGGCAGACTGGAGCGGGTCAGCACAGGAGCGCGGTCTCGGGCGAGGATCGCCACGCCGTTCCATGAACGCTCGCCTCGCCACACTGCTTCATACCCGACCGCTCGCAATCTGTCAGCGGGAAATGCGTTCTGCTCGGCCTTGAGCTCTTGAAGACAAACGACGTCTGCTTCAGCCTTGGACAGCCAGTCCAAAAGGTTTTTGAGTCGTTTGTTGATGTCGTTGATGTTGAAAGTGGCGACTTTCACGTCTGTTGCTAGGACTCACTACAGGGAAGAAGGATTGAGGACAGCTTACACTCGCGAGATGATGCCCTGTGCGCGATGTATGCGTGAGCCGGAGGAGATAACGTCACAGGTTTCAGAAGCTATTGCTAGTTGTCATCGAGCAACAGCAGGTTATGCGTGATCTTCAGTCTTCGCGAATCTGTTCGACCTCGGGGCGGTATCGAGGGCGGCGGCGTTCTACGGCTTCCTTTCGCAACACTCGCTCGACTATGCGCTCAACCTGAGGCATGAAAGGCTCTGGGTTGAGAAGCGCAACTTTGCCGCCGCTGTGTCCCATCTGCAGAGCTATTTCGTTCCAGCGTAAGAGAGGAGAGGTGACAGGAATGTGAACCGACTCGCGTGAGGGCTCTGCCTTCAGGAGATATCCCAGCCAGAAGAGTAGCGCTGCGTAGTACCCCATCGGTATCAATTGTGACCCGAGCGGCATCTTGCTCTTATGGGAGGAGATGAAAGCGATATATATGACGAGTCTGAATAATGCATCAAAGCCGAATCCAAGTGCGAAGCCAAATACTCGGTTTTTTATCGAAAGGCCGAAGTGCTGAGAGCCGATGAACAGAAAAATCAGCAACGCACATTCCATCACGCCGACAATTCGCTCGAAATCATGAACGCTCACCGATAACCAATGGTGTGGGGTTCCAGCCGGCGATGCGGCATTGGTCATAAACACGACGAAGCCAATAAAAAACACAGACCCGGCAGCCCACTTGAACACGATCTTCGCCAAGTCTTGCAGCCCCCCGAAAGGCTTGAATGCGGCGCAAAAGATTTCATAGAGAACCGCTATCGCA
This sequence comes from Terriglobales bacterium, assembly GCA_035538255.1. Classification (GTDB taxonomy): domain Bacteria; phylum Acidobacteriota; class Terriglobia; order Terriglobales; family Acidobacteriaceae; genus Gp1-AA112. The sequence continues at coordinate 1,315 of DATLKS010000976.1, read as the reverse complement.
GCGATGTTTGCCAGCGCTGTCCCTACCCAATACGCCGAATAGTAGGTCCAGGATGACAGTCCAAACTTGCGATAGCAGAGAAAGCGAACCACATTCAGCAGGGTAAGAAGCAGCAGGTAGGAAGCAAAAAATGCGAACTGCTTCAACAACTTACGTCGATACAACAGATAGACACAAAACAGCTGGAGAACAGGAGCCGAGAACCACATTAGAGCGCCTTGAAGTGTTAGGCCGGACATTGTCTACTCGGTTTCGAGGAGGATATTCCTTTGCCCGGCCCATCTTCAAGCAGAAAAGGAAGGCCCTGACGCGGGGCCTTGTCAGGTTGTCAGATAGCGCATCCGTCCGGAGGGCAGATAGGCACCGGGTCTGCGCCGGCGGAGACTGGTTGGTTCTGAGTAATATTGGCAGCAGCGACCACTGCTCCGAGAATCATAGTTCCAAGTAACAATCGAAACGACTTTTTCATGATGTTTACCTCCAACGATAAGCAGATAACCTGCACCATATCCGGTGCTAGTTACCTGCTTCGACCATATCAATCGATGCCAAAATTCCCAACGGATTTTTCCCTGAAAAGTCGATCTGGGAATTCAGAAGATCATGGCCTGTAATTCAGAAGAACATGGCCTGTCGGAGCCGGAAAAGGACAATTTTCATTGACTTTTCCGTTTCGGGAACGCCGTCAATGTGCAGCCTGGAGAGCGCAAAAAGCCATATCTCGAAAACGAAACAAGCTATTTGCATTCATAGACTTAGCGGATTGTGACAGGCTGATCTATGCGAGTGCCGCTCGACAGAAAAGTCCAAAAGGACCCGTTCGACTAGGCGCCTGCTTTCATTGAAAACTGAGAGCTGATCGGTAACCGCTGCTTTCCCAGGCGCAAGCAGCCCGTAGCTAGCAGCTTGTATTTGAACCGCATTCGGTGCATCCAATTGAGGTATCGCAGACAGAGCGCAGACGCTCTACCGCCTGCGGTTTGGCGAAGCGTGAAGAGTCCAACTCCCATCACTTCGAAGAAGAAGCGCAGGCTATTTACATTTCCGTCTGTGCCGGTTCTTGTGTGTCTCGGCGTCAGCGCGCTGGTAATCTCGGTGTTTTTTCGCGTAGTCGATCTGAAGCCGAAGGTCAGCGAAAACTTCTTCTTCTCGAAAAGGGACCCGCAACTTCGCGCGGACAACCAGATTCTCAGGCTCTTTCCCGAATCGCCACAGATCGTTTTCGTAGCCAGCGGCGACATCCAATCGCCGGCATATGAGGACCGCGTGCGCGCCTTGTCCGACGAGGTTGCGGGTGTCCCCGGAGTAATTAGCG
>DATLKS010000975.1:0-1538 GCA_035538255.1 Terriglobales bacterium | reverse complement strand
CGGTATCCCCAACCGACTGCGTTTTTCTATTGTAGGCCCTTGATCAAGCGGGCGCTGCAGCAATAACAAATAGGAAAGAAAATCCTTAAGCGGCTCTGTCTTGGGAAATCCCAGACTGAAGATTGGGACGAAAGGCTTTCGCTGCTTGCTAGCTCCGCGAGTCTCGATGAGACTACAAATTCAAAGTGGCTCGATGTTCACTACTGAGTGCCCTTGTATGCGCTCCCGACCATGATGTTGCGGAAACGTGCCGGCGCGGCGCCGTGGCCGGTGCCCATTGTCTGCATGGGCTGACCTTTGCCGCAGTTCGGCGTTCCCCAGAGCTGCCATTGATCGCGTGAGCAAATAGCATCCATCGAGTTCCAGAACTCTGTAGTGATACCTGAATACGACGGGTTCTTGAGCATGCGGCCGAGTTTGCCGCCCTTGATCTCCCAACCGATTTCACAGCCGAATTGGAAGTTGTAGCGCTTGTCATCGATCGACCAGGAGCGATTTGTCTCCATATAAATGCCGCTGTCAGTGTCCGCAATGAGCTGATCGAGCGTGAGCGGCCTTTGGCCTGGAAGGATACTCACATTGGTCATGCGAATGAGCGGAATTCGGTTCCAGCCTTCGGCGCGCATGGTGGCATTTGAACGTTGTTCGCCAATCGTGTGCGCCGTCTCGCGCGACGACAAATACCCAGTGAACTCCCCGTTGCTGATGATCGGAGTGCACTGGGCGGGCACGCCTTCGTCGTCATAGGCGAAGGTTCCCAATCCGGGACCGTGCTGTTCGGTTGCATCGGCAACGACATTGACGAGATCGCTGCCGTAGCGCAGGTTTCGCAACTTGTCGATCGTAAGAAATGACGTGCCGGCGAAATTGGCTTCCATGCCGAGCACTCGATCAAGTTCGATCGGATGTCCTATGGATTCGTGAATCTGAAGTCCAAGCTGCGATGACCCGAGAATAATGGTGAAGCGCCCCTCCGGGCACTGATCGGCCTTGTGAAGTGCTACTGCTTCTTCGCCAATCCGGCGCGCATTCTCGACCAGGCGCAGCTCATCAATGAGTTCGTAGCCCTTGTTTTGATACTGCCCGCCAAAGGAATTTGGATAAGAGCGCTTCTGAATTTCTGTGCCTGCAAATGCGTACGCGTCGTAACCAGCTCCGGTAATGAAGCGAGTCTGGTGGATATCAGAACCTTCGGTCGAATAAAACCACTGCTCGTAGCGCCGCAGTGTCATTTGCGCTTCCGCTAGCGTGACACCTTCAACTAACCGCAGCTCCCTATCACAGGCCATCAGGAGGGAGAGATTCTGTTCAATCGAAGTGGTGAATGGATCGATTTTGTAGGGAGTTGTCCACTCGATAGTGACAGGTTTTTCGGGGGCAAGTTGGATCGGATGTTGCTGCACTCGGGACGAAGCGCGCGCGATTTCCACTGCTCGACCGGCAGTGGCCTCGACAGACTGGCGGGAAAGGTCATCCGTGGACGCGAATCCCCAGGCATGGTTGACGAGCACGCGGATTCCAATACCTAACGAATCCGA
>DATLKS010000974.1:0-6308 GCA_035538255.1 Terriglobales bacterium | reverse complement strand
CAGGCGCTGCAGGGCGACCTATCGCGCTCGCTGAAGCGCCAGAATTACTTGGTGACGGAGACCGACGCGCAAACGCTCGGCTGGACGTCGGGCTCGCAATTTCCCCCTTACGACGGCCAGTTGCGGCTGGACGTGTATACGCACGTGTCCAGCGGGGCCAACATGGTCGAGTACTGGCATTGGCACTCGCTTCATTATGGACAGGAGACGTACTGGAGGGGTGTGTTGTCGCATGATTTGGAGCCGAACAGAACCTATGGTGAAGTGACAGAAGTCGCAAGCGAACTGAAGAGAATAGGCCCGCAGTTGGTGAATCTGAAGAAAGACAACGACGTTGCAATTCTGTTCTCGGCAGACTCCTCGAATGCGATGAGCTACATGCCCGTCAGCGATCGCGTCGATTACATGACTCTGCTCCGGCAGATGTACAACGCCCTGTACGACCTCAATGTTGAACCTGACTTCGTTCAGGCGGCAGACCAGAACCTCTCGCGATACAAAGTGCTCTTGGTGCCACCCTTATACAGTGCTTCCGATGAACTGCTTCAGGGGCTTGCGAACTATGTGAATCGCGGCGGGCACATCGTAATGGGGTTTAAGAGCGGCTTCACGAACCAATATTCAACGGTTCGGGCTGTGATGGCTCCCGGGCCGCTGCGCGCAGCCGCCGGATTCCACTACCAGGAGTTCACCAATCTCGCAGAGCCTGAGCAATTGCAACCCGATCCCTACGGTGTAGGGGATCAGAACAAGGGCGCTGTGTGGGAAGAATTTATCGTTCCCGAAACGGCAAAGGTGATTGCGTCGTTCACCGATCCCTATTGGCATTTTCCGGCGATCACGCGCAATCAGTTCGGAAGCGGCACTCTCACCTATGAAGCAACCTACCTGACTGACGCTTTGCAGCGGGAGGTCATTCGTGACGTGCTAAAGACCGTGGGTCTTACCGGACCAGACCAGAGTTTGCCTCTTATGGTTAAAGTGCGACATGGCCGTAATACTCAAGGCAGGATTCTGCACTACTTTCTGAATTTCTCAGGCGACCAGCAGTCGTTCCCGTACCCGTACGCGAATGGGGAAGACCTGCTCACGAATCAGCACGTAAGCGGCAGACAGACGATTACTTTGAAGCCCTGGAACCTGGCAATCGTTGCAGAAGGTCAATCGCAGTGACCGGTGGCTGAGTCGAACCCGCTCAGACCGATACAATGGCAAACGCAAAGACAGCCAAGTAAGCCCATGAGAACAAGATGACACCCGCACCGGTCGTTCCTGCTGCTGTTACGCTGCAGCCTCTGCGCATCGAGGCTCTCGTTAAACGTTTTAAGGAGCTCACCGCCGTCGATGGGGTCACCCTCGAGTTGAACAGCGGGGAATGTTTAGGATTGCTCGGTCCGAATGGCGCAGGCAAGAGTACGCTGATCCGCAGCATCGTTGGCCGAGTTATTCCTGATTCGGGCAAAGTGTCTGTCTTCGGAGCCCCTGCGGATTCCGTCGCAGCCCGGATGGCGCTGGGATGGGTTCCTCAAGATCTGGCACTCTATCCGCGACTGACCTGCCGGGAGAACCTGGAATCATTCGGTCAATATCACGGCTTGGGCCGGGCCGCGCTGAGAAAAGCTGTCGCGTGGTGCCTCGACTGGGCCAGCCTCGCAGATCGCGCCAACGATACCGTCAATAGTTTTTCCGGAGGAATGAAGCGCCGCCTCAATATGGCAGCAGGACTTATCCATCGTCCCAAAGTGATCCTGATGGATGAGCCAACGGTTGGCGTTGACCCGCAGTCGCGCAACCGAATCTTTGAAATGATCGAGAAGCTGCGCAACGAAGGCATGTCCATGATTTACACGACGCACTATATGGAGGAAGCGGAACGGCTGTGTGATCGGATTGCGATAATTGATCACGGGCGCATCATCGCTCTCGGAACAAAGGAAGGACTTGTGCGCAGTGTGTTCGCCTCGCGAAGCGAGGTGTTGGCTCGCTTCGCAGATGCCGACGAACGCCTGGCTGCCTGGGTACGGCAACGGGGTGGAGTCTTTGATAGCGGCATAGCGCGGTTCACCATTGAGCATGCCACTGCGATTGCCGAGTTGCTCGACGCCGCCGCAAAGGCTGGGCACGAGTTGATCGACGTGTCGTTGCGGAAACCCAACCTTGAATCTGTGTTCCTGCATTGGACTGGGAGGGAGCTACGCGATTAATCCTTGCCATAGTCCGTACTGCAGTGGTTGCCTTGCGCCGCGACCGTGGCGCGCTCGCTCTCAGTTTCATATTGCCGATTGCGTTTTTCACCATCTTTGCCGTGATCTTCGGCGGACGCCGTGACTCAACGCCCAAGATTAGCCTGATCGTGGTTGATGAAGACCACAGCCCAGCGTCACAAAGATTGGTCAAAGGTTTGAGCGAAGAATCGCTCTCCGTGAAGATCAGGCCGGCGCCCAAGCGAGGTGTCCAGCAGCCTGACTACACTGCAGCAACCGCGGAAGCTGCGGTTAGAGCCGGCGCTGCGCCAGTGGCTCTTATTATCCCGCCGGGTTTCGGAGAAAATCCTGTTTCGTTCGGCGGCGGCCAGCGTTCCACTCTCACGCTGCTCAAGGACCGCAGCGATATGGTTGCGGCGCAGATGATTACGGGTTTGCTGCAGAAGGTTGCGATGACCGCAATGCCGGAGGCGATGGCGCGACAGGGATCGAAATATATGGAGCAGTACGCAGGCGGGCTCACGCCGGAACAGCGAAAACGGATCGAGCAGAGTTTGGAAGAGCTGCGAACGCGAGACACGAACGGAAATGACGGTCCGGAGACGCATCACGACTCAAGCGCCGGAATGCCAATCGCGGTTACGGCTCGCGACGTAGTAGGTGAAAACAAAAATAACCCGATGGTTTCGTTCTATGCGGCGGCCATTGGAGTTATGTTCCTGCTCTTCACCGCCAGCAGCGCCGGTGGCTCTCTGCTGGACGAAGCCGAGAGCGGCGCTCTCGATCGCGTGCTCAGTTCGCGTGTCACTATGGGAACGATGCTCGCGGGAAAGCTTTGCTATTGCTGTCTATTGGCATTCGCACAACTCATCCTCATGTTCGTTTGGGCATGGCTGGTTTTCAAACTCGATTTTATTAACCATCTGTCCGGCTTTGTCATAATGGGACTCTCGACAGCCTTCGCAGTGGCGGCCTTCGGGATGCTGCTTGCGAGCACGTGCCGGACTCGCGCGCAACTCGGTCCTCTTTCCACCTTAGTGATTCTGATCATGTCCTCGATAGGCGGCAGCATGTTCCCACGTTTTCTTATGCCGGAGGCGATGCAGAAAGCAGGTCTGCTTACCATCAACGCCTGGGCGATCGACGGCTTCACCAAGGTCTTCTGGCGCGATGAGCCGATCTCCCACCTGTGGCCGCAAGTCACCGTACTGCTGGCTGCGGGTGTCATTCTCTTCGTGATCGCTCGCCGGCTCGCGCGACGCTGGGAATATTCGTGAGTTAAGGGCCGAGTCCTCAGTACGCGGTCAACGTCACCTTGTCGAGCCAAACGTTGTACGGATCGGCGGCGGAATCTCTATCCATCTGAAACGCAATATCAATATCCTGCATCACCCAGCCTGCCTCAAAGTTCTGATACATGTCCACGCTAAAGGTCTGAGGGCCGACAGTCAGTGACACGTAATGCGCCTGATTGCCAACCCGCTCAAACTGCCAAACCAGATGTGTCCAGGTGTTGGCCGGGAAAGTGGCGGGCGTGCAGGGGACTTTTGTCGCAACCCAGCCGTTCTTTCCATCCCAAACATCCCAGGTCTTGTGGTCCTTAAAATTGCATTCGGTGCCGAAGACCCAGCGGTTGTTGCCGAAGTTCTGATTCACATCGAATTCGAGCGCCTGCGGGCGAGTAGGATCGTCGACCATCACGTACATGTCGTAGCTGAAATGGCTGACATTCGAGCCCGAGGCGAAATACTTGGTCCAGAGCACATTCTCGTAGCCCTTAGTACCGCTGATATCGAAGTGCGCAACTGTCGCCCCCGATCCGCTCACCGGAGCCGGCGTGCTTTGGTTTTCGACCATATGCGAAGTCAGGTCATTGCCCATGCCCGCCGCGCAGATCTGTCCTGCTCGTGGATGTCCGGCAGGAAATGTCGCCTGGCATGGTTCCCAATTCGGGAGTGTCTGCAGATCGGAGAATGTAATCGCGGGCGTCGCAGGAGCGCTGACGTTTACCTGCACTCCGCTCCCAACATTGTTGCCGGCCGTATCGGTGGCGATCACGAGCAGGTTGTGCGCGCCCGGACTCAGAAGCATCTGGGTGTCCACCGTATTGAAAAAGGTAAAGAACTCGGCTTGTCCGTCGACGAAGACGCGCATGTACTTGATGCCATTGTTCAATGAAGCCGGCGCTACGAGGTGGACAGGCGAGGTCACACTAGCTCCATTCGCCGGAGTCGAAATGCACACCGATCCTGCCGTTCCGGTTCCGGGATTACTTGGATTTGAAGGTGCCGGATCGGGAAAAGGAGCCACTCCACTCTGCGGTCCCTGTGCCATGGCTACCGGTACTGCCGCACAGCTTCCCTGCGGGGTGCCAGAGCCAGTCCCTGTGCCGCTGCCGCCGCCGCTACCGTTGTTTGAGCCGCTGCCGCCTGGGGCAGGAGTCGCCGGGGCTGAGGGCGTGCTGGCCGGAGGTGCAGTCGAGGTCATCTGCGAACGGCCTCCGCAGGCGCTTGCCAGTACCATCAAACATGCGGTGACAAAAACAACAAGCCTTCCCCGGCCGCTCGCGAGAATCGGTTCCACAGGCAGCGCGGCAGAGCTGCGCTTACGGGAGATGCTGGGGATCAAGGCCGAATAGATGCGCCCGGCAGCAAGTCAGTGGGAACCAGGAACAGGGAAATCGAGAGTTCCTGTTTCAGGAGTTTTGCCACTGTCACGTACGTCGGGGCAGGACGCAACCCGCATTCGTAAGGAGGTGGAACTTAGCATTGAGTGGCGTGCAGTGTTGATGCATAAGTTGGCTCTGGCAGCGTGACCGGGCGTTGCTTTTCAACGCGTACCCTCTAAAACGCGAAGGATGCGAAGCGGCCGCCGGGGCTCCATCTACGCTTATTCAATGTGTTGGAGGATGTAAGACACGAATGGGTTGTTACAGCAAATATGTTTTGCCGCGCCTGATCGACCTCGCAATGAGGAACAAGGAAATGTCTCGACTGCGAGCAGAATGTGTGCCCCACGCGCGCGGCGACGTGTTGGAGATTGGAATTGGCTCTGGTCTCAACTTGCCGTTTTACTCCGCACATGTTCGACGAGTGTATGGGATCGATCCTTCGCTCGAGCTGCAGCGAATGGCTGCAAAGAAGGCTTCGGCCGTTCCGTTTGAAGTCAGGTTATTCGCGCAATCTGCGGAGGATCCGTTTCCACTCGCGGATTCTAGTATCGACACAATTGTGATGACCTGGTGCTTGTGCTCAATTCCGAATCCTGGCATTGCGCTGCAGCAGATGAAGCGAGTCTTAAAAGCAGAGGGTCAGATGATCTTCATCGAGCACGGACGCTCGCCCGAGGCCAGCGTTGCCGCATGGCAAACCGGCCTAACGCCACTTTGGAGGCGCGTCACAGGCGGCTGTCACCTCGATCGCAAAATCGATGATCTAATCCGAGCGGCAGGATTTCACATCGATGAGCAACACAACTTCTATCTTCCTGGACCGCGCCCAATGACGTACACCTATCAAGGCATCGCAGACGTTTCATTTCAGGATGACGAAGGCTAGTGAAAATCGCTCAAGCTGACCCTTGGTCTCAGGCTGATGGCATTTGCCTGCAATGGTCTGCTTACGTCTCTTAACTTTCTAAAATGCTCGTTCCCGTCGATCAGCTCGTGAGCTGCTCTTTCATCATCCCGTAGCACTCACAGGAGAGATTTTCCCATTTGCCGCGATCGGCCACGCGAATCTCTCCCCGCCCGGTCTTAACAACTCCCTTTGAAGCGAGCCGCTCTACCAATTGGCTTAGCCCCGCGCGCTGGACTCCAAGAAGATTGGCCAGGAAATCGTGAGTTATCACGAAATGGTTGATGTCGATCCGATCCAAACTCATCAGCATCCAGCGAGAACATCTTTGTTCCATCGAATGCAGTGCATTGCACGCCGCTGAACGCAGCGTTTGTATTAACAGCGTGTGAGAGTAGTGCGAAAGCACGTCGTGGAATTTGCCGTTTTCTCGGATCTCATGTTCCACCCCTGTGCTGGGACAGTGTGCGCGTATCCCGGGATTGCGACTATGGTCTGGCAGGGCATAGTAGGAGACTTGAAGCTCGCG
>DATLKS010000973.1:0-2454 GCA_035538255.1 Terriglobales bacterium | reverse complement strand
GAACCCTCAGCCAGCATCTGCGCACAGTGTGAGGGAAGCGTGTACGCGATCTCGAATTCGCGGAGCAGTTCTTGTCCGCGGGAACCCTGCTCGAAATCCCACATCAGCGGCGCGGTATTGAGGTAACTGATGGCGGAAATCCGCAGTCGAGGCATTCAGCTCCATAGTAGCAGTTGATGCGATCGTATTCGCCATTTCTGGCCCACTACAATGTCGATATGGCCACAGTCATGTATGGCAAGCCGGTCGCAGACGAGGTTATCGCGACGGTTCGCAACGATGTAAAGTCGCTTCACGCTCGGGGAATTACTCCGCGGTTGGACGTCGTGCTCGTGGGCAACAGCCCGGCATCGCAACGCTATGTCAGCAAGAAGATTGAAAAATGCCAACAGCTTGGCATGCGCGGCCAGTTGCATAGCTTCGACGATAACGTCAGTGCCGGCACACTGCGTGATTATGTCCGCCAGCTAAGCAAGAGTCCCTCTGTTCATGCCATTTTGGTCCAACTTCCGCTGCCAAAACACATCGAGGAGCCCGGCGATGGATTGAACAAATTCAATGTCTTTGACGCAATCACGGGCGAACAGGACGTCGATGGCATCTCACGCTTCACCGTGCCTGAGCTGTATCGCGCCCAGCAGGACAAGATGCTGCATTTGCCGGCCACTGCTCTCGGGGTCCGCAGAGTGCTGGATTTTTACGGAATAGAAACCGAAGGACGCACCGCCGTGATTGTTGGCCGCAACGACATTACGGCCAAGCCGATCCACTACATGCTCGGAGGCCGCATGTGCAATGCCACAGCAATCTGGTGTCATCGCTACACGCGCAAGGAAGATCATGATCGTTTTATGCGCGCCGCGGATATCGTCGTTACTTCGGTGGGGAACGAAAATTACCGCATCACAGCGGACTTGGTAAAACCCGGAGCGATAGTGATCGACGTAGCCACTCGCGTTGGCCCAGACGGCAAGCTTCACGGCGATGTGGATTTCGAATCGGTGAAAGAGATCGCTTCATTTATTACACCAGTGCCGGGCGGCATCGGCCCTGTCACAGTGGCTGCGCTGATGGAGAACGTGATCCGCGCAGCGCAGTTTGCTCACGGAATGCGGGCACCGGGCTACGAGTTCCGCACCGCTGCTGTCAGTTCGTGAGTGGCAAAACTTCCGGCCTATTTTGGCAGCGCGAATGCCACATAAACTCCTCCGGATTTCGATTTGAGATCTTTGCCGCCTCCAGCTGCGATTACGACATATTGACGGCCTTTCACCTCATAGGTTATCGGAGTCGCATTTCCCGCAAAGGGCAGCGTGCTTTCCCATAGCAACTCTCCCGTGGACTTGTCGAACGCTCTGAATTTTTTGTCATAGTTGGTTGCGCCGATAAAGAGCAGTCCGCCCGCTGTGACAATCGGTCCACCATAGTTTTCCGTTCCGGTGTCCTTCATTCCATGCGCTGCAAGTTCGGGATACTCGCCGAATGGAATCTTCCAAGCGTATTCACCGGTATTCAGATTAATCGCACTCAGCGTGCCCCACGGCGGAGCGACCGCGGGATAGCCGTCCGGGTCGAGGAACCGCGTATATCCAGAAAAGCGATATCGCATGAGCGGAGGGGTAGAACCGCCAGAAGACAGCTCCTTGTCTTTTCCCTGAATTAGATAATCGATCAGCGCGGTCAGCTCATCCCTTGAAAGATTCGGGAATGCCGGCATTCTCCCTCGACCTTCTCGAATTACTTTTGCAATCGCTGGACGGTCGGAGCGATTAGCAATCTGTCTGAGGGATGGATAGAGTGGCGGAGAACCCGTCATGTCATCTCGATGGCAAAGAGTACATTGGCTTTGGAAGATGCCGCGACCACTGAGCGGATTCTCGACGTTCTCAGTTAGCTGTGCGTACCAGGCTAGGTCGTTCGAGTTTACGTAAAGCAGGCCCGTTTCGGGATCGAAGGCCGGACCGCCCCACTCTGCTCCACCATCGAATCCAGGAAAAATGACTGTATTCTGCTTCGTGCTGAGAGGCACGAACTGCCCTTCGCTGCGGAGTGTCCTGAACGTTCTGAGCGCCCATGCGTGTGCTTGAGGTGTGCGATTGGTCAGCAAATCGCTCGTTAATAACTGGCGTGCGTAAGGTCCGGGTTCTGTCGGAAGCGGCTGTTCTTCGGCGGCGACTTCTCCCGGTATATCGCTCGCTGGGTATGTGCGGTATTCAATAGGGAACAGCGGAGCGCCGTCCATTCGATTGAGGAGGTAAACAAATCCCTGCTTGGTCGTTTGTGCAACTGCATCGATGCTTTTTGCTCCGCGCTTGACCGTTACCAGAACCGGTGGAGCGGGGAAATCGCGATCCCAGATATCGTGACGAACGGCCTGGAAATGCCAGAGTCGTTCGCCTGTTTCCGCTTTCAGCGCAATCAGACAATTGGCGAATAGATTGTCGCCGATACGAT
>DATLKS010000972.1:0-1703 GCA_035538255.1 Terriglobales bacterium | reverse complement strand
AGCTTCTAAGCTGCTGAGCTGCTAAGCCCCTGACTGCAGGAGCGTGGAGTTTTGCTGCGCTTTGCTGATATGGGTGGCTTGGATCATGTTCGCTTTGCTGGAGTGAGTCAGGCCACGGCGCGGAGCTGTGTCGGAGTCACTCGCATCAAAGCCAACCTCCTTTCCTGCGATCGCTATCGGTGCAGTGAAGAGTCTGGAAGCTTAGCGGGTCAGAAGCTTCTCAATCCTTCACACGTCTTTGATGCGTGCTGGGAATTTTCATATCTTCTCGATACTTGGCTACTGTACGGCGCGTCACGTTAATGCCCTGCGACTGCAAAATTCGTGTTATCTGCTCATCGGTGAGAGGACGACGCGGATCTTCATCGTCGATCAGCTTTTTCACGCGGCGCTTCAGGATCATCAGCGACGTCCCGCCGCCCTCAGGGCCATTGACACTCTCGCTGAAGAAATAGCGCAGTTCGTAAACGCCTTGCGAAGTGTGCACGTATTTGTTGGCGACGGCACGGCTGACAGTGGACGGATGTACGCCGATCTCTTCCGCGACTTCCTTGATCATCATTGGTTTCAAATGGTCGATGCCATAGTCGAGGAACTCGCGCTGGCGGCCGATGATCGCGTAGCAGGTCTTGAGAATCGTCTGCTTCCGCTGCTCAATATTCTTCATGAGCTGGATAGCAGACTTATACCGCTCTTTCACGTAATTGCGAACATCTTTTTCCGCCGCGTCCCGGTTGAGCAACTTCTTGTATCCGGGATTGAGGCGCAGTACAGGAATGTCGTCCTCGTTCATCATCACGACGTACTCATCGCCCTGTTTCACAAAGGCAACATCGGGCTCGATCAGTCGCGGCTCAACCTGGTTGTAGCGCTGGCCTGGCTTGGGATCGAGAGTCTTCAGGAAATCGAGAGCGCTCATTACCGCCTCGAGCGGGCGGCCGATCGCCCGCGCGATGTCTTTGTATTGACGGTTCTGAACGTTGCGCAGTTGCGTATCGACGATGGCAATGGCCGTTTGAATTTGCGCCAGATTTTGATTCTGCACATCTGAATCGCCGTTGAGCACCCGATTGTTCACTTGCCGTTCAAGATTGCGCAATTGCAAAAGCAGGCATTCGCGAAGATCACGGCAAGCAACGCCGATGGGATCCATCTGCCGGACAAGCTCGATAGCTTCGCGCAGCTCCTGCATTGTGAACGGAGCCTCAGAACCAGCCTTAGGCAGAACCGCAGTGGAAGCGTGCGTCCCGTTTTTAGGTATTTGAGATGGCTGAGGCACAGCGGCAACGTGAGTATCAATCCCCACGTGGCTGCCGACCAGAACCTCGGCCGGTTCGTGCTCAATTCCTTCACTCAGACTCGGGTCCGACGGCGGGGCTCCGTTCGCGATATCGAGCGCTGGGGATTCGGGGGATGCCGTTTCGAGTTCAATGGCCTCACCACGAGCAGCAGCCATCAGCTCTTCATCGGAAGCGACCAGATAGCCGCCCTCGTTCAGATTCCCTATGACGAGCTCAGCGGCCGCCCGAATCTTTTCACTCATGGGCATAGCCCCGAGCTGCCACATCAAGTGGTCTGTAAGAGTCCCTGGTTTGGAAAGAAAATTCTCAAACGACGGTCGCTCGGAGCTCTCGAAATCTCCTTGCGGGCTGCGGAATCCAGGATCGAGATAATCTTTAAAATAAGTACCGAAGTCGATCTCT
>DATLKS010000971.1:0-3886 GCA_035538255.1 Terriglobales bacterium | reverse complement strand
CATGGGCTGAGCTCGCGATCGGTTGCGGGTTTTAGGATCAGGCTCACTTTGCAAACGAATTTCGATCATTCTCGAGAATCAATCTGACGACTTACACGCAATGCCGCAACGAGCAAGCCACACCTATACGCAGTAGCGAATTGCCGATTTTTCCAAGACCACATTACAGCAACGGCCGCAAAGCTCGGCGATTGACCAAAATTCGGAGGGCATAGCGTGAGGTATTGAGTGAGGGTCGACATGGATACACCGATCGGTGAAGTGAGAGCTTATTTGAATTGTGTATGTGAGTCCTAAAATCGTAGGGCTCGGGTCAGTCTTCCTTCCCTGGCGCAGAGGGGGATATTGAGCCGAGAGTGTTCCCACGCGCGGCGGTTTGACCGAAGAGACATTTGTATTCGCGCGTGAAGTGACTCGTGCTCTCATATTCCCACGTCGAAGGCGGCTCTTGTGGCATCCAGTCCTTCGACGAGCATCTTTTCCCGCGCGCCGCAGTCCTCACCGATACCCGCGCGCGAGCAGATACTTCGCCCCATTCCTAAAGACATCGGGACCTGGGACGGAAAACCCAAAGGCATCCGCCAGTCTATCGAGGACGTTAAAGGAGAAGCAGACAGCGAGCGCATCCTCGATCTGGTCGAGCGAGGCACCGGCAGCTAGCACCGCGCGCATGTCATCGGCATCCACTGCGTGCTCGCGCGTCAGGCTACATAACATCAGAAGTGTGGCCCGTAGCGGCTCGCTGATGGCAACAGTCTCCAGATCAGTAAGAGCAAGGGCAACCTTCGCTTCATCCTGATAAGCTCTCGCTGCGACCGCAGCATGCGCTTTCATTCAAAACTCGCACTCGTTTATCTTCGACACGATCGCAGCCATCAGCTCGCGGTCGCCGACTGACCAAATGGAGGGTCCTCGCATGGCCTCATGAATGACTCTTCCCATTGGTGTGCCGTAAAAGTTGCTGCGGTACTTGCCGAGCTTAATGACATCGAGGACTGGTTGCCGCGTCACCATGCGAATGAAGGCAAACATTGCCTTCGTCGCTACAGTGTGACCGTTATCGAGAATCGAAAGACGCATCTTGCCTTTTCTCCGTCACAGCATTGAGGGCCGCAAACGCTGTATCGTACTGTCGGCTGGCCTGCCCGATTGCGGCGCACACGATTATCTCGAAGATTTCATCCTCACTGAGTCCGAACGCCCTCACGGCAATGATGTCTTCATCGGTGACCTTGCACGCGTGCGTGGCGACCTTGTGGATCAGCATTTTCAACGGCTCGACAAGGTCTGTGTTGTCGAACGCATTCCGACGCTGCGTGCGTGACACTTTGCCGTCTCCCTCCAGGATGCGCATGATCAACGCTATGCGCGCCTGCGCGAAATTCGACATGTTACTTCGCCTCCGTCTGCTCTGCCGTACGGGCGAACGACTCGAGGAGTCGTCCCCAATCGCCTTCCGTATCAAAGATCCGGCGCATCTCATCGCGGCGTGCACCATAGCGGTCGAGACGGCGATGCTCGAACTCGACCCGCGTGCCGTTCTTTCCATCGGCGATGAATTGCACCTCGATTTCCGTCTTCAGGGCAGGATCAGGTTGCCAGTCGGCGCTAATATCCCATGAAAGCACCAGCCGGGAATGCGGCTCCCACGCGAGTACACGTCCCCAGTCACAGGTGCTACCATCGTCACCGCGCTCGTACCATCGGCCTCCAATGTATGGCTCAATGACGGCGTCAACCGCATTCGCCTTTCCAATTTTGTAGATTGCGAGTGGCCACCACGCGCCCATTTTCTCCGTGAACACGCGCCATGCGATTTCAGGTTCAGCTTGAACACGCACTACTTTCCTCACACTGTTCGGATCGAATACGGTCGACTCTCTCACCTGATCGTCCTTTCTTTGGCTGCTTCACGTTCCGCTTCTCGCTTGAATGCCAGGAGAGTTTGATCCCAGAACCCGTCGAGCCAGTTACGTAACGCGTCAAGTCCGCGTGTGTTGACTCCGTACAGGCGGCGCGTGCCTTTGGTACGGACAGCAACCAGTCCGGCTGCCTTGAGCACTTTAAGATGTTGCGAAACCGCAGGCCGGCTGACGTCCATGCCGTTCGCAATTTCCTGCACTGAACGGTCGCCTCGGCGCAAGCGCTTCAAAACAGCCCTCCGAGTAGGATCTCCCAGCGCGTCCAGGGTTCTCTCAACTTGCATCATCGACGACATTGTTTTCTTCGCATTATCCGGTCATTACTTTTGCCCTTGTTAACGAAAATTGCGAATGAAGTTCCGTCCGGGTTCTGGTTCCTGTACTTACCCTGCAATTCTTGGATATCCAAGCCCCTTCCGGATGTAGGCCATTTGTCCGACATGATAAGAATCGTGAAGAGCGAAGAATGCCAGTTCATCTGCGAGGGTTTTTATGCCAGGAATGGGTAACGATGCCGCCTTCGCCAACTGCTCTTCACTGAGAGCTGATATGGCAGTGCGCAGCCGAGGGCTGACCTCGCGCATCACACGTTCGACGTCAGCTCCAGACGGATATCGGCTAGACTCTCCGACCGCAGCCCCGCGATTAAACAGATCGCCCCAGCCAGTTTCAACACTCTTTCCCAACATTTGCAGAACAGATGCTCTGGTCTGCGCAACATGACCGCCGACCCAAAGCGTCGAGTTGTTGCGATCCGTAGGAGCGCGCCACAGCTCCTCGTGCGAAAGCCCGTCAAGGGCCTGGATTACGAAGCCGTCGTTGAAGGAGAAGATGAACCCAAGTGCAGTTGCGGTGTTTGTGGCCATGAAGCCTCCTTTGTATGTGGATGGGACGCCGAAACCCAGCTTGAGTGCCTGGTTTCGCATCCGTAAGCTGCAACTTACCGTAAGTTATAACTTACCAATGTCTCTGTCAAGCTAGGGATCTCGGCTCCAGCGAAGAGACCGGAGCTTCGTCAGAACCTTGTTGGACAGAAATCCCGCTGCCTGGCCGCGACATGAACCAGTTGGGTATCCCCAATGTCTCGACCTCCCCAACCACCGTAAATCCGAACTTCTGATAGAAACGTACGTTTTCGAGTTTGTCGGTCTCAAGATAGGAAAGACTGCGGCAAAGGTCCATGATTGCGCAGAACGTATGCAACATGGCGGTGCCGATTCCCCGGCCGCGGAGGTGAGGATCAACCGCGACTGGACCTAGGTGCCAGTGCGATTCAGCAGGATCGCGGCGTGCCCACTCACCGGCCCACTGCAACACTCGCAGAAGCGTACCCAGAGGATTGCCAATCACCACGGAAGGAAAGACTCTCAGTTTTTCGAGCGTAGTTGGCTGACACATACCTGGTCGCGCCATGCCGCAGGCTCCGACCAGCTTGCCATCGAGGAATGCTCCCAGAATCAACCCGCGCAGATGCACGCCATTCAGGACAGGCACAAAGAAACGTTCTAGCGACCGGCAACGATGCTCGACATCCCGCACGCCAAAAACTCGAATGTTCGCGGGGTTGTCGCTCATACCGTAGCCGACCAGACGCGCTGCCTCGAATACTTCCTTGCGCTGCAGCAGCCGCAAAGTGAGTGCGGGATTCGGGCCACGTGAACTATTGCTTTCGGAATGGAACAAACTCATCACTCATCACCACGTCGCATTTGGCGCAACGCCACTCGATCTATTCCGCTCGCACCCAATACTGAGTGCGGCCGAACATAGACAAACCTATAAATCCGCGCACCTTCAATCGCTTGCCGCCAATTTCCACCGCTATTGAGCACCGGTAAGCTTTGCCATTGTTTGGGTCGAGGATCTTCCCGCCCAACCACTCGTCGCCCTCCTTCTTCAGATGCCAGAGAATTCGCAGTCCGACGAGCGGCCGGTTTTTCAACGCGCCTGCGCAGCGCGTGCAT
>DATLKS010000970.1:0-4362 GCA_035538255.1 Terriglobales bacterium | reverse complement strand
GGTAGTAGTTGCTGGAGTCGTTTACCGCTTCCCGGATAGCTCCAGCCGTATCGTTGTGAGCCGCGAATGTACCGCCGGTCTCGTCGGCTAGTTTCTGCAATCCACCCCGCGCGTAGAAGTCCGCGATTCGCATCTCCCGTTCATCGCTTATCAGAGTCTCCGGTGCGGTTCCGCTTCTTACCGGTCCTCCCGCAAAGGGATTGCTTGAAGCGTCCGGCACAAGAGGATCGAGTCCATGAGGGTCGATCGCGTAGATCACTACGGCGGACCGTTCGGCGGCGTCGGTTACTCTGCGCAGAAGCTCCCCCGCCGTCCGGTAGCGATCGCAGCTTTTATCGGAATCTAGCCCTGGGTTTGCGAAATCAGGTCTCTGAGAAATCTGCAGGTTCTCGGAGAGCAGGACCAGAGCTTTGCGGCCGGGGAGGTCGCGCAAACCCTGCACCATGTAGCGTATCGCCGCCAGCGAACCGAAGGTGCTGTTCGTGTCGAGCATGCACTTCTCGGCTGCATCCATGTCGTCATACGTTGTTGCATACTCAATTGGGGCCGAACTCCCGCCAGGACCAACACTAGGACCCTCTAAGCCCCGCGAGAGATCAGCAGGCAGAAAACTGGCCGCTCGCGCCATGAATTGGACCTTCACTTGATCGATTGCCGCATACAGCAAGCGTTTATCCGTCGTGAACTGCTGCAGCGCTCCCGCTCCGCCACGGGTGCGCACAATCGCAACCATGTCTCCAGGCTGCATGTCATGTTCGACGAATTTCTTGAGTGCCACTCGCACGTAAGCCACTCCCGTAGGCGATAGCGCCATGTCGTCGACCACCAGGACAATCGTGCGGCGGACATGCTCGCGTGTTAGCGGAAGCGGAGGAGCAGGTATCGAGGAATCGGTTGTTGCGCGCGATAACGCAGGGCGGCTAGAGGTGGATCTTACTCCGTCAGAAACGTGGCTGAAACTTGTGATCGGCTGCGCTATCCCGTCTTGAAGAACTTCGAAATCCTTTGTGGTAAGCCCGGTGACCGGCCGGCCTTTCGCGTCTGTCACAACCGCGTCAACCTGCACCAGATTCACGTTGATGCGAACAACGAAATCAGTCTGCTCTGCCTGATGCGAACTATCGCTGAAGGGCGACGCTTGCGGGAAAGCAGTAGAGCAGATCAACAGGATTGTCAGCAGGCGCCGCATGCCAAAGCTGCAATTACGTACACATTCTAAGCCAGGAGAATCGGATGCAGTCTTAGCGCAACTGTGCGGCCCAGGGCAGAAGTCAAATCGCTTATCCAAATGGATTTCCTTTGAGTGCCTCCGGCCTTTGGATTCTCCGGCAGTATTGCGAATGCAGTAATTGCTGGTACGCTCATTACTGTCGGCCTGGAAAACCAAATTGAGACTCGTGGTTGAATGATTGCAGTCCTCGATCCTCT
This sequence comes from Terriglobales bacterium, assembly GCA_035538255.1. GTDB lineage: Bacteria > Acidobacteriota > Terriglobia > Terriglobales > Acidobacteriaceae > Gp1-AA112. The sequence goes on along the minus strand of DATLKS010000970.1, from coordinate 2,934 downwards.
CTCGGGCAGATTTTCACTTTTTCTAAATGAAGCTTCGCGAGCCGAAATTATTTCACCTTCTACGACTCCATGTTCTTGTTGTTGCGATCGCCGTTATCGCACTGTGCTCATCGCATGGTCAGAGCGCTACGCCAAATAAGTCACGAGGAAGGGCGTCTCCGGAGTCGTTTGAGAACCTGGCCTTGCGCGCGCGGCAGGCGATGAATGCAGGCCGGCTAACAGAGGCGACTCAACTGTATGTACGCACTAGCAGACTAAATCCTAATTGGGCAGAAGGCTGGTGGCATTTAGGAACGCTGTTATTCGACGCTGGTCACTTCAGGGATGCGCGGGAGGCGTTCCTGCATTTCGTCGCGGTTGAGAAGAAACAACCCGGCCCCGGGTACGGCATGCTCGGACTGAGCGAATTCCAGTTGAAGCATTACAGTGAGGCGCTCGCTGCACTGGAGCGCGGCAGGAAGTTCGGATTGGGAACCAACCCGGAGTTTACCCATACCGTGCTGTACCACGACGGTATCCTGGAAACGCTCGCAGGCCAGCCCGAAATCGCACTCGAGCGTTTGACCCTTGTCGCCAACCAGATTGCTGCCGCTCATCCCGATGCGCCGAAAGATGCCGTATTCGCCGATGTCGAACTGCTGGACGCTCTGGGTATGGCCGCGCTTCGCCGCGCCAAGCTTCCCTCCGATATTCCTGCTATGCAAGCCCCTGTCGTGCGCGAGGCAGGTCGCGCTCAAGCACTGATCGCGCTGCAGGACCGGGTTGCAGCCGAAGAGGAGTTGAAACAGATGCTGGTGCTCTATCCATCCGAGCCGGGCGTGAATTACATGTACGGGGTGTTTCTACTCAAAGAGCATCCACCTCTAGCCGTCGACGAATTCCGTCGCGAGATCGAGGTCTCGCCTGGCAACGCGGCAGCGCACATCCAACTCGCTCTTGAATTCCTCCGCACAGCCGAATACGAAGAAGGGCTGAAGTATGCCAAAGAGGCAATCGCGCTGGCGCCCAACGATTTCGTGGCACATGTAGCGTGCGGCAGGTTATTGCTCGCATTGGGGAATACTAATCGCGCCATCGAAGAGCTGCGGACTGGAGTCAAGTTGGCGCCCGGCAGTCCGGATGCTCACTTTGCTCTCTCCCGAGCGCTGTCTCAAGTAGGACGGAATGCCGAGGCTGCGCGCGAGCGGGCGGAGTTTGAGCGCCTGGAAAAGCTCGCTGAGGCTGCGGATCGATAGCAGCCAGACTCGCCTTTAAACCGGCCTATGCTAAGCTGGCGTTCAACAATGGTGCGGTTTTCCCTTCGATTATTCCTTCGCACAGCGGCAATACTTGCTCTCGGACTAATTATTGAGATCGGCGTTCAGGCATCCGGCAGCACAATCCGCTTTGAAGACATCACCAATCGGTCGGGCCTGCAGTTTGTGACCGAGAATTCCGCGACCCCAAACAAGAATCAGCCCGAAACAATGATTTCCGGTGTTGGTTTGATCGACTACGACAACGATGGATACCTCGACATCTTCCTAATTAACGGCGCTTCGATTCCTTCCCTGAAGAAAGATTCCCCGAAGTACTACAACCGCCTGTACCACAACAATCATGACGGCACCTTTTCCGATGTCACGGAAAAGGCCGGACTGGCGGGTGACGGATACGATATGGGAGTAGCGGTCGGCGATTTCGATAACGATGGCTGGGAAGATATCTATGTTGCGAGCGTGACTAAGAATCATCTCTATCGAAACAACGGGGACGGCACGTTTACCGACGTCACCGACAAGGCTGGGGTCGGCACACCAACTTACAAAGGGCAAAAGATGTGGAGCGCTGCTGCCGGCTGGGTTGACTATAACAACGACGGCAAGCTGGATCTGTTCGTCTCGAACTACTGCCGCTGGGAGGTCAATAAGGACCCGGTTTGTCTCAGCGGTGGACGCCTGAGAGCCTACTGTCATCCGAGATTCTACGAGCCACTGCCATCCAGTTTGTACCGCAACAATGGCGATGGCACCTTCACCGACGTTTCCGAGGAGACGGGCATCTCCAAGCGTCTGGGAAAAGGGATGGGAATCGGTTTCAACGACTACGACGGCGACGGCTTCGTCGATATTTTCGTTGCCAACGACAACATGCCGAACTCGCTCTTCCACAACCTTAAAGGCAAGGCTTTTGAAGAAGTAGCAATGGATACAGGCGTGGCCTACTCCGAAAACGGGAAAGCCGTTTCGGGAATGGGAGCGGAGTTCCGCGATCTTGACAATGACGGGCTGCCCGACATCTGGCACACGGCTACGGAACTGGAAACTTTTCCGCTATTTCGCAACCACGGCAACAGCATCTTTATCGATGAAACCGGCCGCAGCGGACTCGCGCGGCCGACGCTGCAAATGTCGGGGTGGTCAAACGGGGTTGCGGATTTTGACAACGATGGATTAAAGGACTTGTTCGTCGCGCGTGGCAATGTTCTCGACAACATCGCCGAGTTTTCGAGCCGAACCTACGATGAGCCAAACTCAATCTTCCGCAACTTAGGCAGGATGATATTTGAAGATGTAACGCCGCAAGCCGGGCCAGACATGCAGGTCTCCGCTCCGCATCGTGGAGCGGTCATCGGCGACCTGTTCAATGATGGTCACATGGACATCGTTGTTACAGCATTGAATGGAAAAGCAAGAATCCTGCGCAACGTCTCGACGAGCACGAACAATTGGATCGCCTTTAAATTGGTGGGCACAAAGAGCAATCGCATGGCAATCGGGGCGCAGCTCAAGTTGACGACTGAGGATGGCAACAGCCAGTACGATATCGTCTCAACAAGTGCCGGATACGGAGCTTCGCGTGATCCGCGCGCACATTTTGGCCTGGGCCAATTTAAGATTGTTAAGCAGCTTGACATCCGCTGGCCGAGCGGCGTGCACCAGGTGCTGAAGAATT
>DATLKS010000969.1:0-3975 GCA_035538255.1 Terriglobales bacterium | reverse complement strand
ATCTGGGTGCCTGCAAAAGAGTATTGGCCGGCCAAACCGTTTACGGGCCCGTTCGGCAGGGGGTAGAGCACCAAATATGGCTGGATGGAAGGACTTGCAGCGGCAATCGCGGCTTGCGACGGCACCTGATCGACCTGCGTGAACCCTAGTGATTGCCGCAGCCCTTCGTAGTCGCCAAAGATGAACGTTCGATCTTTGATAATTGGACCTCCGGCGGCAGCGCCGAACTGATTGCGCTTGAATGGCGGAATCTTGGCCTGATCGAAGAAGTTTCGCGCGTCGAAGGCGCTGTTACGCAGATACTCGTAAACGCTTCCGTGGAACTGGTTGGTTCCTGCGCGCGAAACTGCATTGATGACTCCACCGGAGGTCCTTCCATACTCGGCGGAGTAGTTGCTTGTCACCACCGAGAATTCCTGAATGGCATCGACCCCGAGGTTAAGTCCGACTACGCTCCCCGGCGCTCCGTTCGAATAGTCGTTGATGCTGATGCCGTCCAGTCGATAGTTGTTCTGCTGCGGACGGGCTCCCGAGATTGTGATCTGCACTCCGTAACCGCGATTGCCACGATCAGCGCCGACTGCAACAGCCTTTTCTGTCCGCACTGCAGACACACCGGGTTGTAGGGTTGCGAGTTGCGTCCAATCGCGACCATTGAGCGGAAGCTCGCGCACGGTTTGCGCGTCCACGACACTACTGATTTGGGAGGAAGCCAGTTCAACAGTTGGCGGCGTGTCCTTTACTTCTACGCTTTGCGTAACTGGGCCCGGCTGCAGGGAGACATTGACCAGTTGCTGCGCACCGACCGCAAGGGTGACGTGTGTCTCTGAGGTAGCGAATCCACTGGCCGAAGTCCGGATTTCATAGTTACCAGGCTGCAGATTCGGCGCGCTGTAAAACCCTTCAGAGTTCGACGACACCGTCGTCGATACTCCCGTTGCGGTGTTGCGGATCGCAAGCTGGGCGTTAGGAATCACCGAGCCAGTGGGATCGGCCACCGTTCCCGAAACAATTGCGCCGACGATTTGAGCAAAGGTTGAAGGGACGAGCAGGCACGTGAGAAAAGCAATTGCCAGGACGAACGCACGGTTGTAAGTGTGACGGGACATGGTCACCCTCTCCTCTGCCGGTCTTCCGCTGAGACCGGCAAACTCATCAAAACCATTTCAGGAAAGGCAACCGACTCGCCTACTGATTCAGGCGAAGATAAGCGGCTTCCGCATCGGCGGTCATAATCTTGCCGCTGGCCCAAGGCATCTCAATGCGGACTCGCGTTCCCTTTCCCTCAGTACTGAAAATCGATAACTCTCCACCCTGGGCGCCGCAGATCGACTTGACGATCGCCAGTCCCAACCCAGCCCCACCGGTCTGCCGAGTTCTTGCTCTGTCGGCCCGGAAGAATCGCTCGCAAATATGCGGCAGAGCTTCTGCGGGAATTCCAATGCCTGTGTCGCGAACCTCAAGCACAGCCTTCATGCCCTGAATCTCGACCAGCAGCTCGACCGTGCCACCAGAGGGCGTATACTTGATCGCGTTGTCCAGGAGGTTGACGACTACCTGCTTCAGCAACGATGCGTTTCCTTCGACGGCGACTTCGGAAGAGATCAGATACTCGAGATGAATCGATTTCTCATCCGCTAGCAGGCGCATCTGCTCGGCAGTCGAGAGCACTAGTTCGCCGACGTTCACGATGGCGAATTCTCTGGTCGCCTGACCCGCCTCAAGCCGCGAAATCTCTAGCAGTTGATTGATGATCTGCGTCAGCCGCGCAATCTCTTCGAGAGCGCTACCGACTACTTCGAGTGCAGCCGGCGACAGGTGCTCGTATCGTGCCAGCGATTCGAGTTCACCGCGCAGAATCGTCAATGGCGTGCGCAGTTCGTGAGAGACGTCGGCGGAGAAGCGATTGATGTGCTGGAAGGAATCTTCCAGTCGCGACATCATGCGGTTAAGCGAGGTCGTCAGGCGCTCGATCTCGTCCCCTGTTTTGACGGTTGGTAAGCGCTCGCCGAAGTTTCTGGAGGTGATCGTCTCCGCCGCACGCGTGATTTGGTCGAGTGGATGCAGCGCGCGCTTCATTACTAGAATGCCTCCTAGAGCCGCGACTGCAATGATCAGGGGCATCCCAAGCGCCAGGGTTAGCAGCAGTCCGTGCAGGACAGATTGAATGTCACGCGACGAGGCGCCCACTTCGATAAGGAATGAATTTCCCTCGGGAGCGACGAAAGGAACTGCTTCGATTAGAACGGCGTGCGCACCGGAATGAGAATCGCTTAGCGAAAAAGGCTGCTGTCCCCAACTCTTTATTAAAGGAATCTTCGTCGGCAGGAAGGTCTGCTTGATTGGCGTGGGAGATTGATAAAGAAGCGTGCCGTTCTGGCGGGTGATGCGAATGAAACGTCCGCTGATCTCAGGCGCCATCTCGTCGATCTCGCCGGTAACGAACGACTCGCCCTTGCGGTTCACATCGACAAGCAATTTCTCCCCGATGGACTCGCCTTCGCTGCGCAGGGAGTTTCTAAGCGTCGAATCGAGGTAGCGCGCGAGTCCGAGATAGACCGCTCCGCAAAAACTGATCAGGCACACCGCCAGCACGCCCGCATACAGGGCCGCCATTCGCAAACGCAGAGAATGGAAGTTCATGCCTCTGCTCCTTCACGAATGGTGTAGCCCACGCCACGCACCGTTCGCAGCAGCTTGGGTTCGTGTCCGGTATCGACTTTGTTGCGAAGATGACGAATGTATACATCAACAATGTTGGTGATGCCGTCGAAGCTCTCGTCCCAAACGTGCTCGATGATCATGTTGCGCGAGAGGACGCGTCCGGCATTGCTCATCAGATATTCGAGCAATGAATATTCCTTGGAGGTCAGATCGATGCGACGGCCGGCACGCTTTACTTGCTGTGACAGCCGATCGAGCTCAAGATCGCTGATTCGAATCGTGCTGGCGCGGCTCACAGGCCCGCGTCGCATCAGAGCCTTCACTCTCACCAGCAGTTCCGCGAAGGCGAATGGCTTGGTGAGATAGTCGTCGGCGCCGGTCTCCATATTGGCAACCTTGTCTTCGACACTGCCTCGCGCGGAAAGAATCAGAACCGGCACAGAGGAGTTCTCCTTACGAATGCGGCGCAGGACTTCGCTGCCGTCCATTCCGGGAAGCATGAGGTCAAGCAGGATGAGGTCGTATTGATAGGTCTGCGCGAGCTCCAAACCGCTTCGACCGTCCTTGGCCACATCGACTGCATATCTCTCGGCTACCAGTCCTCGCTTGATGAAGGCCGCCAGTTTGGCTTCGTCTTCGATCAACAGAATTCGCATCTGCGGCTCCCTATTAAGTGAAATCAGCATGAACGCTACATGAACCAATAATGAAAGTTTGTTCATGCAGCAGATTTTTTTGGGCGGGAGTATTTTCCCCCTGATTTGCCCACATCTTCTGAAAGAAATTTCATTTCCTATTCAGGACGTCCTAATGCAAGCCGAGTACCTTCTTCACGACATCAATGTGCTGGAGGCCATAGTGAGCAAAGGAAAGCTTGTCGTACTGGGACTGTTATTTGGCGTTGTCATGGTAATGGCGAATGAGAGATCGCCTCTCAGACTGGTAAACAGCGTCGATCTGCCGCAGTATTCTGGAGACTTCGATCATTTCGCGGCCGATCTCAATGGCAACAGGCTTTTTCTCGCTGCCGAAGACCACGGCACGCTTGAGGTGTTCGACCTGAAGAACACGAAGTGGTTGCAGACCGTCAAGGGCTTCGACGTGCCGCACAGCATCCTTTATTTCCCCGGTTCGCAAAAGCTGCTTGTGACTGACGGCGGCGACAGCATGTCAAAGGTGCTCAGCGCCGACGATCTTCGCGTCCTTCAGAAAGTCGAGCTTGTACCGGGAGCCGATTCTGTCGCGTATGATTCCGCAGCCAATCTCGTGTACGTCGTGACCGGCGGCAAGGACGTAAAGATGAAGGAGTCG
>DATLKS010000968.1:0-13276 GCA_035538255.1 Terriglobales bacterium | reverse complement strand
AACAAACTGAGCATGCGCGAGGGGCTGATTGAATCCCCCCATAATGCCGAAGCCGATATGCTGATCGCCTTTCTCTATAAAGGCGGGAATGATTGTATGAAACGGCCGTTTGTGCCCAGCAAGAATATTCGGATGTCCGGGTTCGAGCATAAACAGCGCCCCACGGTTCTGAAGTGGGAATCCCATTCCCTTCACCACCACGCCCGACCCAAACCCGGAATAGTTGCTGTTAATCCACGAAACTATGTTGCCGTCGCGATCCACCGTTGTGAGATATGTTGTGTCACTCCCTGGAGGCATACCTGCTCCATAGTCACAACGCGCCTTATTCGGATCGATCAACTTTGCACGTTCCGCAGCATACTGCTTTGAGATCAATCCCTGCACCGGCACTTTGGCCAACTTGGGATCGGCCAGATAGCGTTTCAAATCGGCATAAGCCAGCTGCATTGCCTCAATCTTTTTGTGCAGCTCCGTCGCGCCCTGAGGACCATCTGGCGCAGGCTGCGACTGCTCCATAATGTTCAACATGGAAAGCGCCGCCATTCCCTGTCCGTTCGGCGGCAATTCGTAGACGCGCCATCCACGGTAGTCCGTCGAGATTGGATCAACCCACTCGGGGGAAAACTGGGCCAGGTCATCGAGCGTCATTGTGCCGCCGAGTTCCTTCGAGGTAGCAACCATGGCCTGGCCGATCTCGCCCTGATAAACCGCCTCCGCCCCTCGGTCAGCTAAGAGGCGAAGCGCACGAGCGTAATCAGGATTGCGAAACATACCGCCGAGCTCTGGAGCCTTGCCACCGGGAAGGAAGACGCGTTTGCCTTCATCAGTGAAGTGGGCGTTCGACCAGGCGTCATGGATGATCTCCGGCACGGCATACCCGTTGTCTGCGTAATAGATCGCGGGCGCAAAAAGATCTTTCCAGGGCAGCTTTCCAAAGCGCTTGTGCATGGCGGCCCAGCCTGCTGCGGCACCCGGCACAGTCACCGAATCGATGCCGTCCCCGGGCATCGTACCTATCCCCTTCGACTTCAGGTGTTCCGGAGTCAGTCCTTCCGGAGCCCATCCGCTGGCATTTATGCCGGTTAACTTGCCGGTCTTGGCGTCCCAGTAGATAGCAAACATGTCGCCGCCAATGCCGTTCATCATCGGTTCGGTAACGGAGAGGACAGCGTTCGCGGCGATAGCAGCGTCCACGGCAGATCCGCCCTTGGCCAGCATCTGGGCGCCGGCTTGAGAGGCTAGCGTATGGCTAGTGGCAACAATGCCGTTGGGGCTAACAGCCATAGACCGACCATAGCTACGGTCCTGTGCTGAAAGCCTAGTAGCGAGCATCGTGATCACGGCGAGCGTAAATGTTCGCATAGTTCGTTCGGAAGGTAGCGGGTACGAGCTGAAGATTCAAGTTGCACACAATGGTGTGCAGGAAGGCATTGATAGCGGCTCGGGTACTCACAACCGGGTTACGACCTGCTACACTTTTTCATATTCTGGTTCCACAAAACATACAGCTGCTTACCAATCCCGGAATATAATTGACGCAAGTCTCTACCCTGCTGAGAGTTACATAATTCCTGCGAGTCCGCCTGTTGGCACCAGAGTTGCTAGTTCGAGAGAGAGACGCAAGAAAATCCATCGCATCTTTGCGTCGGCAGGACCAGCACATGACTAGGGAATCCCAACTGCGTGCCGCAGCCGTCGTGCTGGCTTTATGTACGGTCGCCTGTGTAGTCTTCGGCGCCATCAATTTTCAAAAAGAGCGCGAATACGTTGTTCCAGATGATGGAGTCTGGTGGCTAGAGGGCAACGGCCAGCTTTATGCGCAGCGTGTAACTCCCCAAGGTCCGGGCGAGCACGCGGGACTTAAGACCGGCGACCAACTGCTCGATATCAATGGACAGCCGATTCATACCGCGGCGGCCCGGGTCCGCAACTTGTTCCAGACTGGGACATATTCAAAAGCGATCTACGGCGTCAGCCGCAACGGGGTGCGCCTTGAAGCTCCCGTCATTTTGGTGCCGTCCGATAAGTCGCTGAACCTTGGTCTTCGGTTAATCGCTCTTATATATCTTGGCATCGGTCTTTATGTTCTGCTGCGCCGTTGGTCTGCGCCAAAGTCCTCGCACTTTTTTGTCTTTTGTCTCGCCTCGTTTGTTTTGTACGCCTTCCATTACACGGGGAAACTCAACACCTTCGACTGGATCGTTTATTGGTCGAGCATAGTTGCGAGCGTGCTGCAGCCTGCTCTATTTCTGCACTTCTCCCTCACATTTCCTGAAAGCAAGGAGTGGCTGAATCGCCGTCGCTGGCTGATACCAGCTCTCTACTTGCCTGGCGCCCTGGTGGTCTCAGCTTACGTGGCCGCCAATCTCATGTTCAGGCCCAGCGAGCGTTTGCGCTGGAATCTTGACCGTCTCGACATCATCTGTCTCGCGGCGCTGTTCGTACTCTCGGCCGTGGTCCTGCTCGACACATATCGAAAGACCACCACGCCCTTGCTGCGGCAGCAGATGAAGTGGGTCACGCGTGGAACCATTCTCGCAATCGCACCCTACACGCTCTTCTCAGTGATTCCGTACCTGCTTGGAATGCAACCGAGCACGTTGACGAAACTCTCGGTGCTCTCGCTGGTCTTTTTGCCGCTCACGTTTGGGTACGCGATCATCCGCTACCGCTTGATGGACGTTGACCTGATCTTCAAGCGCGGCATGGCATACACCCTGGCAACTGCGATTGTCACTCTGCTGAATCTGCTCGTGATTGGAGTCGTTGCCGAAAAGGTTCACAGCAGCTTGCCGAATGCAGGCGAGTGGGGATTGATTGTCGCGGTTGTCATTACCGCGCTTCTGTTCGATCCCATCAAACGTGCGATTCAGCACCGACTTGACCGGGTGTTCTACCGCAAGCGCTACGACTATCGCCGCACGCTTGTTGAATTCGCGCGCGACCTGAATTCGGAAACCGATCTGCGGGCAATGCTTTCGGCGGTAGTGGATCGCCTTTCTCACACTCTGCTCGTCGATCGAGTAGCGGTATTCCTTGCCAGCGAGAATCCGGACGATGCAGAGAAGTTTTTCCTGGCAAAGTCATTTGGCATCGCATCAGCAGGAAACCTCGATCTCGACTTTCTCGGGCGACTATCTGACCAGAAATCTCCGGCTCATCTATTCTTCGAGAACACCCATCACGTGCTGAACGCCAGTCCTGCAGCCCAGGCAACCATCGCTCAGCTCGAGCTGAACTACTACATTCCATGTCGAGTACAAAACCGCACGATTGCGGTGCTCGGCCTCGGAAAGACCGTCGAGAGCGACTACCTCTCCAGCGAAGACGTCGAGTTGCTGGAGACTCTTTCCGGATATATCGGAATCGCGATTCAGAACGCGCGTCTATACGCTTCGCTGCAACAGCGTGCGGCTGCTTATGAGCGCCTGAAGGAGTTCAACGAGAACATTGTCGAATCGATCAGCGTCGGCGTATTGGCCGTCGATCTCGCCGATCGCGTGGAATCGTGGAATTCGCAGATGGAAGTGATGTATGCCACTCCACGCGCTCAGGCCCTGGGACGCTCGCTGAGCAATCTCTTTCCCGCAGAGTTTGTTCAGGAGTACTACCGAGTCAGACAGACGCCCGGCATACATAACTTCTACAAGTTCCGTCTGGAGACGCCGAATGGCGAGAATCGGACCGCGAACATCGCTATCGCGCCTTTGGTGACACGGCACTTCGAAGTCGTCGGGCGAATCATCATCGTGGACGATATTACCGAGCGACTTGCGCTCGAGTCGCAGCTTTCACAGGCGGAGAAGCTCTCATCGATTGGTTTGTTGGCCGCCGGCGTTGCCCACGAGGTCAATACTCCGCTCGCGGTTATCTCCTCTTATACGCAAATGCTGGCTAAGCAACTCCATGGCGATGAAAAACGCTCGTCGATCCTGGAGAAGATTACTCAGCAGACCTTCCGCGCCTCCGAGATCGTCAACAGCTTGCTGAACTTCTCCCGCACCAGTGGGAGCGAGTTCCAGCTGGTAGACCTCAACAAGATTATTCAGGACACGCTCACCTTGCTCGAGCACCAGTTCAAGACCAGCCGTGTTCGTATCGAGAGCGAACTCTACAGCAGTCTTCCCGGCATTATGGGCAACAGCGGAAAGCTGCAGCAGGTCTTCCTCAATCTATTTTTGAACGCGAAAGACGCGATGCCGAATGGAGGAACGCTGAGAGTAAGCACCTCCAATGGCGATGGAGTGCAGGTCATGGTCTCTGATACGGGCACGGGCATCGCGCCGGAGAATCTCAACCGCATTTACGATCCATTCTTCACCACTAAAACCAAGCCCGGCGAAGGACAGCGCCGCGGCACCGGCCTTGGTCTGTCTGTCACCTACGGCATCATCCAAGAGCATGCCGGCAAAATTCAGGTGAGCAGCCGCCAGGGCCAGGGCACTACGTTTGCCCTTGAATTTCCCATGATGAGAAAGGCAGTCAATGTCTGAAGCAGCCGTTTCTGCAGTACTAGCGCGCCGTCATATGCACCAGGTCGAGCCTGCAACGGGATCCATTCTGATCATCGATGATGAGGCCGCCATTCGCGACTCTCTCGAAACTCTGCTGGCAATTGAAGGCTACAACGTCGAAGCCGCCCGCAGCGCCGAGGAAGGCCTGGCCATGCTCGCCGCCTCTCCTCGGGACCTCGTGCTGCTCGATTTCGCCATGCCGGACAAGAATGGACTGGAAGTGTTGGATGAGATCCGCCAACGCGATCCCGGACTTCCGGTAATCATGATCACCGCCTACGGAACGGTGGAGAACGCCGTTAAAGCAATTCAGGCCGGAGCCACCAATTTCATTCAGAAGCCGTGGGACAACGAGAAGCTCCTCGCTGATGTGCGTGCGTCGATCTCTCGTCTACGCATGGAAGAAGAAAACCGGCAGCTCAAGCGCGCCCTTAAGCAGCGCTACAGCTTCGAGCACATCGTCGGCAAGAGTGAGGCGATGCTGAAGGTTTTCGATCTCGTGGCGCAAGTTTCGCCAAGCCGTTCCACCGTCCTGATTCAGGGCGAGAGCGGCACGGGAAAAGAACTCATTGCCAAAGCAATTCACGCGAATTCTCCACGAAAGGATGGTGCATTCGTTCCCGTCAACACCGGGTCAATGCCGACCGAGCTGCTGGAGTCGACACTCTTCGGCCACGTGAAAGGCGCATTCACGAGCGCCATCGCTTCCAAAAAGGGACTCTTTGAGATCGCAAACAAGGGCACACTCTTCCTCGACGAAATCGGCACGATGGGCCTCGACACGCAGGCCAAGATCCTGCGCGTTTTGCAGGACCGCAAATTCATGCATCTGGGGGGAGTGCAGGAAGTCCAAGTGGACGTCCGTATCATCGCCGCCACCAATGTCGATCTGAAGCAGTTGGTAAAGGAAGGCAAGTTCCGCGAAGACCTGTATTATCGCCTCAATGTAATCAGCGTGAACTTGCCGCCGCTGCGCAATCGCATGGAAGATGTTCCACTGCTCGTCAATCACTTCCTGGCGCGCTTCTCTGAGGAGAATGGATTGCCGACCCGACACTTCACCGCCGACGCGATGCGTCCCATGCTGAACTACACGTGGCCGGGAAATGTGCGCGAGTTGGAGAACGTGATTGAACGCGCTGTGGTGCTTTCTTCCGGGACCAACATTAACGTGGACCTTCTGCCCGATTCCCTTTTGGGGGATAGTACAGTTCCAGCTCTCACCGAAGAGTCCATCAATGCATCTCTGTTCGACATCATGGAAGAATGTGAACGCCGCGTCATCGTGAGCATGCTGGAGAAATGTGGCTGGAATCAGACGGAAGCTGCCGAACGCTTCCGCATCCCGCTTTCGACGCTCAACCAGAAGATCAAGCGCCTTAGCATAGAGGTGCGCAAGCGGGGTAGAGAGGCTTAGAGAAGTTACTGCGGGCAGCTCATTAGGGGGCCACGAACCAGCGACCTCGCAGATTTCTCGACCTCTAACCTCTCACCTGTTCCCTCTACCCTGTTCCCTGTCTTCCCTGTAACCTGTTTCGTACATGGCGCGCATCCTTCCCGAGGAAATTGTCAAAGAAAAGGTCCTCGCTGTTCAGGAATATTCGCTGCTAGCCAGCGAGGCCGTGGGCAATCTCTTCCGCCGCCCTCGCTATCTGGCAGACACGCTGCTACAGGCGGACTTCATTGGGTTCGGTTCATTGCCGATCGTCGGACTCACCGGTCTGTCGATCGGAGCGGTGCTTGCGCTTCAAACCTCCACCACGCTGCAGCAATTTGGATCGGTCTCGCTCACCGGTCAGTTGGTTTCTTTCTCCATGATCAAGGAAATCGGACCTGTGCTGACCAGTCTCATGCTGGCGGGCCGCGCCGCCACAGGAATGGCAAGCGAGCTCGGTTCGATGAAGGTAACCGAGCAGATAGACGCAATGCGCGCGCTGGGCACGGATCCGATCAAAAAGCTGGTGACACCGCGAGTCATCTCCACCGTCGTAATGCTTTTTTTCCTGACGATCCTTTCCGATCTGATGGGACTCTTTGGCGGATTTGTTGTGGCAGTCGGCCGGCTAGGACTCTCTGCCCGGCAATACTGGACCAGCACTTATCAACAACTGCAGTTCGCGGACGTTTTCCAGGGACTTCTAAAACCGTTCTTCTTCGGCTTCATCATCGCTACGGTGGGTTGCTACTACGGCGTTTCCACAAAAGGTGGAACGCAGGGAGTAGGACGTTCGACCACGCAGGCGATGGTGGCCTCCTCGGTATTGATTCTCATTGTGGACTTTTTCCTGACTCAACTTCTCATCGGGATATTCGGACGTTAACTGCAAGGAGATCATCGGGAGAGAATGCCGCAGTCTTCGATTATTACCAGCAACGGTCATCCGCCATCGGCGGAGGTCGTGCTGGACTTCAAGGACGTCGAGCTTGGTTTCGATCGGCATCTGGTGCTGCGCGGCGTCTCCTTTCAACTTCATCGCGGCGAGACGAAGGTGCTGTTCGGCGTTGCGGGCTCAGGGAAGAGCGTTATCCTGAAACTCGCTCTCGGTCTGTTGAAACCTGACGCTGGAACAATTACCGTTTTGGGAAATGAAGTTACGGCGATGCCCGAACAGGAACTATTCGCGCTTCGTCGCAAGATCGGGATGGTGTTCCAGGAGAGTGCGCTGTTTGATTCCCTTACCGTCGAGGAGAATGTAGCCTTTCGCCTCATGGAGGAGCACCTGCCTCGCGACGAAGTCCGGGACCGGGTAAAGGAGGCGCTACGGTTCGTAGAACTCGAGCATACGATCGATAAGTTTCCCGCAGAGCTCTCGGGCGGCATGCGGCGACGCGTAGCCATCGCCCGCGCCATCATCACGCAGCCGGAAATAATCTTGTATGACTCCCCAACCGGCGGTCTCGATCCCATCACCTCTACAACCATCGTCGAACTGATCGTGAAGCAGCGTGACGTCTACCAAACCTCAGCGTTGATGGTAACTCACCGCCTGCAGGACGGCTTCACCATGGCAACGCACCGCTTCGACAAGGAGAAAGGACAGATGGTGTCGGTAAAGAACTCCGACGTGAACACCAACACGTCGTTCCTGGTGCTCCGCGATGGAAAGGTCATCTTCGACGGAACTGGACAAGAGCTCGCAGCAAGTACAGACGAATACATAAAAGAGTACATTGCCTGACATACGCCCTCGGCCGAGCTCGCCCAAGTTTCCGCTGCTTTGAGGCTGGACTTCTGCAGCTCCGGGTCAATTACGTCGTCCGCTATCCGCTTCCTGCCCAATGCATAACTTGTGAGCGACCGCGCATCCTACTAAGTTTATAGACGAGGAACTTTGAATGTCGCGTGAGCTCGAGACCACGGCCTTGAAGACGGAGCCGGCTCCCAAGCGCGAAACGACAACTTTTGTCAGCGATCCCCTCTGGTACAAAGACGCAATCATTTACGAAGTTCATGTCCGCTCGTTCTACGACTCCGTGGACGACGGCATGGGCGACTTCCCTGGCCTGACCAAGAAGCTCGATTACATTCAGGAGCTGGGCGTCACGGCAATCTGGGTGCTCCCGTTCTGCCCATCTCCGTGGAAGGATGACGGTTACGATATCTCCGACTACACCGACGTACATCCGGCGTACGGTACTCTTCGCGATTTTGAAGTGTTTCTGCGCGAGGCGCACCGTCGTGGGCTGCGCGTGATCACCGAGCTGGTTCTAAACCACACCTCAGACCAGCACCAGTGGTTTCAGCGGTCGCGCCGCGCTAAGCCAGGCTCGCATTGGCGCAATTTCTATGTCTGGAGCGACACCCCGGAGAAATACAAAGAAGCCCGGATTATTTTCAAAGACTTCGAGCCCTCCAACTGGACGTACGATCCCATAGCGAAGGCCTACTACTGGCACCGCTTCTTTGCTCATCAGCCTGATTTGAACTACGACTACCCTCCAGTCCGCAAAGCCATGCTGCAGGCAATGGACTTCTGGCTGGACATGGGCGTCGATGGCCTGAGGCTCGACGCCGTGCCATACCTGTATGAGCGCGAGGGAACCAATTGTGAAAACCTGCCAGAGACTCACGAGTATCTGAAAGAGCTGCGCCGGCACATCGACGCGAAGTATCAGGACCGGATGATTCTCGCCGAGGCCAATCAGTGGCCGGAAGATGCGATAGCCTATTTTGGGAATGGCGACGAATGTCAGATGGCCTTCCATTTCCCATTGATGCCGCGGCTTTTTATGGCGCTGCGCATGGAGGATCGCTACCCAGTGACCGACATTCTGCAGCTGACGCCGGCAATTCCAGAGAATTGCCAGTGGGCGCTTTTTCTGCGCAATCACGATGAATTGACGCTGGAGATGGTCACAGACGAAGAGCGCGACTACATGTACCGCATGTACGCCGAAGACCGGCCGATGCGGATCAATTTGGGAATTCGCCGCCGTCTTGCGCCGCTGCTTGGAAACGACCGCCGCAAAATCGAGCTCATGAATGCGCTGCTGCTCTCGCTTCCCGGCACTCCGGTGATCTACTACGGCGATGAGATCGGCATGGGCGACAACTTCTATCTCGGCGATCGCAACGGCGTGCGCACGCCCATGCAGTGGAGCGCCGATCGCAATGCCGGATTCTCGCGGGCAAATCCGCAGAAGCTGTATCTGCCGGTAATCATCGATCCGGAGTACCAGTACGAGGCGCTCAACGTAGAGGCGCAGCAGAACAGCGCAAATTCCCTGCTCTGGTGGATGCGGCGCATTCTTGCCCAGCGTAAGCGCTCGAAGGCATTTGGCCGCGGCACACTTGAATTTCTTACGCCGGAGAACCGCCGCGTCCTGGCTTTTATTCGACAATTCGAAAATGAGCGCATATTGGTAGTCGCGAACCTTTCACGTTTCGTTCAGGCCGTGGAGCTCGATCTGCGTAATTTCGCCGGCTTCAAGCTGATAGAGATGTTTGGAGGCACAGAGTTCCCGGCAGTTACTGAACGCCCGTACTTGCTCACGTTGGGTCCTCACGCGTTCTACTGGCTCACACTGGAGCAACAAGAAGCAGCCGTGGAGGCCACTGGATCGCGTTCGGGCGAACAGCGCGAGCGTCCGATTCAGGTGATCTCCTGGGAAGAACCGTTTTCGGAAACCGTGCAACTGGCGCTGGCGCGCGTACTGCCTTCGTTTCTGCGAGCCCGACCGTGGTTCTTGAGCCGCAACCGTCGCGTCCGCACAACAGAACTCGCCGACGTTATACCGATACCCGAGACAAGCTGCTATGTGTTGCTTGTGCGAGTCGAGTTCGATGAAGGGGAGCCGGAGATTTACCAACTTTCGCTGTCAGTCGCCCATGGGCCCGAAATAGAACAGATCGAACGCAATCTACCTGATTTTATCCTTGCTCATCTGCAGTCTCCAGATGGAACCAAAGGACTGCTCTACAGCGCGTTCCGCGATCGCAAGTTTCCCGACGCTCTACTAGGACTGACTTCGCGCCGTCGCCGCGTGCGAACATTGCGGGGAGAGTTGATCGGCTCGCATACGCGCTCGCTCCGACGCATTCTGGGTTCAGAACGTCCGAATCTGGAAGCATCTGTGCCCCGTCCCTCTCCGCAGAACAACACTAGTATCTTCTTCGGCGATCGCTTCATGATGAAGATTTATCGCCGCCTCGAGGCAGGACCGAATCCGGAGCAAGAGATCCTGCAATGGCTCACGGCAGAGGGTTTCGCCAACGCTCCGCATTTGGCTGGGCACATCGAGTATCGCAACAGTGTGGGGGAAACAGTCACGACGGCCATTCTTGAATCGTATATTCCACATCAGGCCAATGGGTGGAATTACACTCTCGATAATCAGGGACTGTTTCTGGAGCGCGCGATGGCAGCTCAGAACGATGTCCGTCTACAGCAGGTCAAAACGGGAAATCCCCTGGAACTGGAGCCGGTAGAAGCTCCTCAGGTGGTTTGTGATCTCGTGGGTTCCTTTCAGGAGATGGCGCGCCTGCTGGGGCAACGGACCGGAGAACTCCACATGGCGCTCTCGCGAAATCAAGATGACCCTGCGTTCGTGCCTGAGTCTTTCACCGATTTTTACAGGCAAGGCTTGTATCACGGGATGCTCGGCCATGCGACGCGTTGCTTTACGCGCTTGCGCAGCAGCCTGCGTCAGATGAACGATGACACACGAGCGGAGGCCGAGCGCCTGCTCGCTTCTGAGCAGGAACTGCGCGCCCGCCTCAAGCCGCTGCGCGATCACCGCGTTCCGACGGTCAGAACGCGCATCCACGGTGACTTTCATCTCGGACAGGTCCTATTCACCGGCAAGGATTTTGTATTTATCGATTTTGAAGGTGATCCGCGGCGTGCGATTGGCGAGCGCCGCATCAAGTACTCCCCGCTGCGGGATGTCGCGGGAGTATTGCGCTCGTTCCACTATGGAGCGCACGCGGCGCTTTATGGACAGGTTCCCGGTATCGTTCCGCAAAAGGAGTCCTCGGCACAATTACATCGCTGGGCGGGATTCTGGTATCGCTGGGTAGGAGCGGCTTTTCTGCATGGATATCTCACTAGTCCCGGAGTTGCGAAGTTGCTGAACATCTCCGGCGAACAGCTTCGGATCGTCCTGGACGCCTACCTTATCGAGCGCGGAATGATCGAGATACTCTCCGATCTGCAGAATCGTCCCGAATGGGCGCGAATTCCCATTGTGGGTATGCTGGAAATCCTTGGACCCGAACCGTGAGCTTTCCCAGATCGAGCGGGATCCTGCTGCATCCGACATCGTTGCCCGGACCTTATGGTGTCGGTGATCTAGGTCCCGCGGCATTCAAATTTGCGGATTGTCTAGCTCACGCCGGCCAGTCGATCTGGCAGATGCTGCCGCTCGGACCGACCGGATACGGCAATTCTCCCTATCAGTGTCTTTCCGCTTTTGCAGGAAATCCACTGCTTATCAGCCTGGACGCAATTGACGCTCGAGACTACTTCCCTGCTCCTCCCAAGTTTCGTGAGGACGAAGTTGAATACGAAAGCATTACGGCATTCAAATTCAAAACGCTATCTGCTCTTCATGCGAACCAATCTGCCTCGGCCGAGTGCAAAGAGAAAATCGATCGCTTTCGCGAGACCGAGCGTAGCTGGCTCAGCGACTTCGCGCTGTTCAACGCACTGAAAGACAGTTTTGGCGGGCGTCCATGGTGGCAGTGGGACCGCGATTTCGCTGCGCGAACGCCTGACGCTCTCGACCGTGCCCGCCGAGAGCTGGCGCCTGACATCGCCCTGCACGAATACCTGCAGTTTGCTTTCTTCGAACAATGGAGTGCTTTAAAGAATTACTGCCGCAAGAAAGACATTCGGTTAATGGGCGACCTGCCCATTTACGTCGCGCATGATAGCTCTGATGTGTGGGCGCACCCGGAGTACTTTTGCCTCACCCAGGATGGCCGTGCAGAAAAGGTAGCTGGAGTTCCTCCCGACTACTTCAGCGCAACCGGGCAGTTGTGGGGGAATCCAATCTACCGCTGGGACCTCATTAAGGCCGACGGATACTCCTGGTGGATCGAACGCTTCCGCGCCTCATTTCGCCTCTTCGACATGCTGCGCGTCGATCACTTCCGCGGATTCGAAGCCTACTGGGAAGTTCCCGGCGGCGACACAACAGCCCAGAATGGGAAGTGGATTAAAGGGCCAGGTGCCGAGCTGTTTGCTACCGTCGAATCCCAGCTCGGTCCACTGCCGATTCTCGCCGAGAACCTCGGAGTAATTACACCGGAAGTAGAAGCCATTCGCGAGCGATTTGGCTTCCCCGGCATGGCAATTCTCCAGTTCGCATTCGGGAACGATCCTCAGGGTCCAAGCTTTCGTCCGCACAACTACCCGCGCAACATTGTCGCCTACACCGGGACTCACGACAACGACACAGTGGTCGGCTGGTGGACGTCAAAGCCAGGTGCAGGAAGCATTCGTACAGAAGAAGATATCCGCAAAGAACGCGCCTTTACAAAGGCCTACCTGGCTCTTAATGGGGAAGAGATCAACTGGAGGTTTATTCGGACCCTCATGGCGTCGGTGGCCGATACCGTGATCTTTCCGCTTCAGGACGTTCTCGGCATGGGCAGCCAAGCCCGCATGAACGTTCCCGGAACGGCAACCGGGAACTGGCGATGGCGTTTTCGCGGAGAAAATCTGAATGAGCAGATAACCGGCAGATTGCGGGAGATGGCGGCCATCTATGATCGGCTCCCGCCTTCGCGATAGAGCCGCAACCTGCTATTTCTTCCGCTACTTGTCAGCTAATAGAATCCCGCCGCTGGCGTAGTCCTCTTTGGTGACTTCCACGAATGTCACGGTCACGGCCGCTCGATTCGCGCCGGCTTCTTCCACCAACGCGTCAGTCACACGCGTAGCGACTTTGCGCTTCTGCTCGAGCGTGCGGCCTTTCAGGAGTGTGATTTGGATTACCGGCATCGGAGATCCTCTACTTAGTAAGTTCGTATCCGGCGAAGAAATAGCCGAGCTCGAAACGGGCAGTTTCTTCTGCGTCGGAGCCATGGACTGCGTTCGCCTCGATGCTAGCCGCATGCTTCTTGCGAATCGTGCCGGCTTCAGCCTTGGCAGGGTCGGTTGCACCCATAAGTTTGCGCAAATCCGCAATCGCGTTCTCTTTTTCCAGTGCCAACACGACGATCGGCCCGGAAGACATAAACGTCGTCAGCGACTCAAAGAACGGACGACTGGCATGTACGGCATAGAAGCCTTCGGCTTGTCCTTTGCTGATCT
>DATLKS010000967.1:0-6474 GCA_035538255.1 Terriglobales bacterium | reverse complement strand
GCACGGCAACGAAGGACATCGCGGCGCTGATCAAAGCCATCCAGGCGGAAACGAATGAGGCTGTGGTGGTGATGGAAGAAGGCACTAAGGAAGTGGAAGTTGGAGCGCGGCTCGCTGACCAAGCCGGAAAGGCGCTGGAGGCAATTTCGAGCGTGGTGCGCCAATCGGCCGAGCTGGTGCAGGAAATCTCACTGGCTTCGAAGCAGCAGGTGCGCGGAACAGAAGGCGTGGCCAACGCGATGCAGATCATCTCCAACATCACGCGCCAAACCTCGCAGGGAGCACGTCAGACGGCGCGTACGGTCGAGAACATGGTGAAGCTCTCAGAGCAGTTGAACGAAGCGCTTTCCCAATTCCGCATCAGCTCAGGCGGTCCAGTCCAAGTAAAGGAGCTGAGCACAGCGGCGGCGTTATCGCGGCGGTAAGTTGATTTTCGCCTCGATTGTTTGCGAGTACTGAAGTTAAGGTCCGGTGAACAGCATATATGGAGAAGCAGAGTCTCGCCGATGTGACCGAGCATGAGCTCGCGGAGATGCGGCTGTTCATCGAACATCGTTCTGGGATTCTGTTTGACGAATCGCGAACTCGGTTTCTATCGAAGCACGTGCGCGAGCACCTGGAGCAGAAAAAACTCGGGCGCGCGTCTGACTTGCTTCGGCTGATCCGGAGTTCCAATTCGGAATATGACCGGCTGCTTGAGCGGTTGCTTACGCAGGAGACCTCGTTTCTTAGGTACCCGGCGGTGTATCGGGCGCTCACTGAAAAAGTAGTGCCAGAGCTGCACGCAAAGAAGTTTTGGAGCAATCCGCGCGTACTGCGAATCTGGAGCGCAGGATGCTCCACAGGAGAAGAGCCGTATTCAATCGCGATCAGCGTGTTGGACGCGCTGGAATTTCCTGACGCTTGGACCATCGAGATCCTCGCGACAGACATCAGCCGCCGCGCGCTGCAAGTCGCTGAGAACGGTCGTTATTCAAGTCGTGATCTGGCCGCGCTTTCCCCCGCGCAACTGGAGGCGTATTTCACGGCGGCCGGAACCGACGAGTATCAGGTGAAACCAAAGTTGCGGAATATGATCACGTTTGCGCAGATGAACCTCGCGCAAATGGTGTACATGGGCCGCTTTGATTGCATTTTTTGCATGAACGTCCTGATCTACTTTTCGGAAGATCTGCGCGCGAGCTTGATTCGACGCTTCCATGAGTATCTGGAGCCGGATGGCTATCTGTTTCTTGGCCACTCCGAATCTGTCGCCAGGGCCAAAGTAGATCTGGAGCCGATTGTCATCAGCGACTCGCTCATCTATCGCAAATTCCGTGAGCGAAGCGCGACACCGGAGACTATGTGAGCACGCCCGGAGCAGAATTCGTCGAGGTCTTTCTTCAGGAAGCCTCCGAGCACCTGCAGTTTCTGCGGGAGTACTCCGGTATTCTGCAAGATCCATATCCCGTTCCCGAAGATATCCATAGGCTGTACATCTCAGCGCATACGCTGGAAGGCAGCTCCGGCTCTTACGGTTTTCCGCTCTTTCGAGAAGTTGCCAGCAAGCTGAGTCACATTTTTCAATATGCAATGAATGCGACGATCGCTGCGGACGCCACCGCTGCGCTAGTTGAATTCATTTCCGAAGCTGTTGCGGTCCTCGAGTCGGACTTGCTCATGATCAGCGCCAACAGCGTTGAGAACCAGGAAGAAATCGCGGCTTTCAAGCAGCGCTATGCCTTTGCGTTCGAGCCGACGAATGCAGCGCCGCCACCAGCGCAGGAATATGTCGCGCCGATTAATCTTCATGCTCAACCCAATCTTCCTCTGGCTGCCGAGCAACAGGCGCAAGCCGAGGCAAAGCCGGAGCCGACAGAGAAGGCTTCAGCGCCCGCTGCTCCGGCGGCGGCGACTGAATATGTAGAGACTAACGCCGACGTGCCGGACCTTGAGCCTGATGGCGAAGTTCCTGCGGAGATTCTCGAATTCTTCGTTCCAGAAGCCGAAGAGCACCTGCAGATCGTGCAGGACTGCCTGCTTACTCTCGAGACTTCCGCCGATCCCGAAATGGTTCATCGCCTTTTTCGCGCGATGCACACGATTAAGGGATCGGCAGCGCAGGTTGGCTTGCAACGGATATCACGCGTAGCCCATCGCGCTGAGGATCTGGTCGGACGCGTTCGCGATGGGGAAATAAAACCGAGCCAGAAGGTGATCGATCTCTGCTTTGAAGCGGTCGACGCGATCAAGAAGTTCGTCTACAACCAGTGGCCTGATGAGCCGACCCTTCAGCAAAGCGTAAAGTCTTTGCTGCAGCGCATAACTCTGCTTGCTCCAGTACAGGACGAGACAGCGCCAGCGACGGAAGCGCAGCCCGTAATAGAGACACAGCAGGCTGCATCTCCAGCGCCGGCCAAAGCTAAGCGGTCAATACCGGAACTGGTTGCCCCTCAGAAAATTATTGCCGATGATAGCGGCGACTCGGAACAGGAACCCGAATTCATTGCAGGATTGCGCAGCAAGGAACCGGCGGCCGTACCGCAATCGAAATCGGTGCGTATTGCGCTGGAGCGCCTCGACAGCATGATGAACGCGGTCGGCGAACTCGTCATCAACCGTACGCGCATGCTCGGGCGGCTCACCGAACTTGAGCGCCTCGCCGAGGTGCTGAACTTCTCCAAGGGACGCATGTCGGAGAAGATTGGTGAATTTCAAGAGAAGTACGAATTCAGCAGACTGACTGGTACGTTCAGCTCTTATTCTTCTAGTCCCACTCACGGATTCACCGGCGGCTTCGGCGATCCTTCCGAGTTCAGCGAATTGGAAATGGACCGCTATGATGACTACAACATCCTGTCACGGTCTCTGACAGAAATCTCCGCCGACGTAACCGAAGTTCTCACACAGCTCGACGGCTTCGTGCGTCGCGTTGATTCCGACATCGACGAGTTCACGGAACTTGCGCACCGCCTGCAGGACGAAATCACTCAGGCGCGCATGGTCCCAATCGGGAATTTGTACACGCGAATTTCTCGTACTGTTCGCGATGCAGCCAAGGCTGCAGGCAAACAGGTTGAGCTGAGCCTCACAGGCGCCGAGACGGAACTCGATAACAGCATTATTCAGCAGATATCCGATCCACTGATCCATCTCGTGCGTAATGCAGTGGCGCACGGCCTTGAAAGCTCAGAGGAGCGTTACAACGCCGGCAAGACAGATCACGGCAACGTCGCCGTCCGCGCATATCATCGCGGCAATCACATCTACATCGAGGTCGAGGACGACGGCAAAGGCATCGATTATGACCGGGTCCGCAAGGCTGCCATCGACCAGGGTCTTTATTCGGCGGAGCACGCTGAGCGGCTTACCGATCGCGATCTGCTTGAGCTGCTCTTTCATCCTGGATTTTCAACTGCAGAGCGTAAGACCGAGTTAGCCGGTCGCGGCGTCGGACTTGACGTCGTCCGCGCTAATCTGACGGTCCTCAATGGTGAGATCGACGTCGACACGCAAAAGAGCGTCGGCACACGCTTTACTCTCAAGGTGCCGCTCACCCTCATTATTTCCCAGGCATTGTTCGTCCGATGCGGCGAGCTGTCGTTCGCTTTTCCGCTTTCGTTTGTCGAGGAGATTCGTCGCGTGCCGGCCAGCACCATCGAAGAAGTCGGGGGCAAGTTGTTGACCAAAGTTCGCGATGCCGTAACCGAGGTCGTGCGCCTCGATTCCCAGCTTGGGATCCGGCCTGCGGAGCCGATCAATGGCTTCTATCACCTTGTGATCGTGAGCGTTGCCGGCCGGTCGGTAGGCGTCATTGTTGAAGAGGTGATTCGCAAGGACGAAATCGTAATTAAGAACCTGGGAGAGTACCTTCGCAATGTAAAACTGTTTCCCGGAGCGACGATCGCGCCGGATGGGAGCCTGATCTTGCTGGTTGACGTAAACCGTCTGGTGGTCGGTGAGTCGATTGAGCGGCGGCCTCTGATGACCAATGCAACTGCCGCGCGAATCTTTGCGCCAGGAGCCATCGCTGTTGCGGCGGGCGAGATTCCCGAATCGGCAATCGAAGCCGTGAAGCAGGATAAGGTGGTGATCCTTGCCGACGATTCCATCAGCGTCCGCAAGTTCGTCGGACGCATGCTGGAAAAGGCCGGCTATCGCGTACGTCTGGCGGGGGACGGTCTCGAAGCACTGGAACTTGCGTTGCAAAGCCGCTGCGATCTGATCATTTCCGATTTGGAAATGCCGCGCACCAACGGATACGAGCTGATGATGCATCTCCGCCAGAATCCGGAAACAAAGAATATTCCTGTGATGGTGGTTACCTCACGCGCTGGTGAAAAACATCGTGAGCGCGCGATGAAGGAGGGTGCAGCTGCCTTCCTGACCAAGCCTGTGCAGGATGAGCAATTGATCGCAGCAGTAGCGGGGCTAATTGGTTCAGCCACTGGGGTGCCTGTAGAGGCCCATGCCGCGTCTCGGGTGTTCTGAGCTTATGAGCGCATCGAGCAAAATTCGCGTCCTCATTGCTGACGACTCTGCCTTCATGCGCAAAGTGCTTCACAGCATTTTGCTTGCGGAACGCGGGTTCGAGGTCGCCGGCGAGGCTCGCGATGGCCGCGAAGCGGTTGCCCAGGCCGACGCGTTGAAGCCGGACGTGATCACCATGGACATCAACATGCCGCACGTCGACGGCCTGCAGGCAACAGAACAGATCATGTCCACGAATCCGAGGCCCATTGTTGTAGTCAGCTCAGAGTCGCGGGAAGGAGCGGAGATCACGCTGAAGGCTCTCGAACTCGGAGCCATCGACTTTGTCGCCAAGCCCAGCAGCGGCGTCGATCTGGATATGAGCAGCGTGCGCGACGAACTCGTGCGGAAGCTGCGCGTCGCAGCAAAGGTACGCGTGGTCCGGACTGCGTCGCGTACCAAAGTCGGACACGAGGTTGCCGCCTCAGGCCCGCGCACGGAACCAGGAGTAAACCCGGGACCGAAATCAGAGTCGACTCGGGCCAGCAGCGCAGCGCCAACGGCCGCGCGCTCAAATGGAAAGTTCCCGCTGGTCGTGATTGCGGCGTCCACCGGCGGTCCCGCCACCATGATGAAGTTCTTGCCCGCGTTTCCGAAAGACTTTCCCGGAGCTGTGCTGGTCGTGCTTCACATGCCCGGCACCTTTACTTCCCAATTTAGTCAGCAGCTCTCCGGAACGTCTGCGATTCGCGTGAAGGAAGCTGAAGCCGGCGAGATCCTCGCTCCTGGTACGGCTTACGTTTGCCCTGGATCGCACCACCTCCGCGTTTCGGCAACCGGGCGAGCCATGCTGGATGATGGTCCGCGAATTCTCGGTTATCGTCCCTGCGCCGATGTGACTCTGGAGAGCGCCGCCGAATATGCCGGTCCGCTCTCCGTTGGAGTAATCCTTACCGGCATGGGAAATGACGGTGCGCGAGGCGTGCAGGCGATGAAAAGCGCGGGAGGATATGTAATAGCCCAAGATGAAGCCACGTCCGTCATCTTCGGGATGAATGCGGAAGCGATTCGCTCCGGCGCTGTCGATCAGGTGCTGCCGATCGAGGAGATATTCAGCGCCATCGAGAAGCGAATTCTGTTCGTTCATGGCACCGCGCGCGCAGGTGCCCAATGAAGATATCCCAGAGCCAGACGCTCGGCGCTCCGCGTCCGCGGACAAGCGAAAGCATGATCTTGTTTCGCGTCAGCGCAATGAGTTTCGCCATCGCTGCCCATGCGGTAGAGGAAATTCGCGAGCTGAGCGGATTGCAGGCATTTGACTTCAGCGCGTCACACCAGAAGCTTGCGAAAGTGAAGTACGTATTTGAGCGGCAGGGCAGGGCGTACTTTGTTGTCGATGCCTGTGCTCAATTTCATTTGTCGGACGCAAAGCCGACGCGATTGATGGTGCTGCGTCACGCTTCTGCGGCAGTGGCGGTGGACGCAATCGATCGCATGCAGGACATCTTTTCCATCCACGAACTTCCAGAAGCGTTCTGCGGAGAAGAGCGTGCGTGGTATCGCGGGCTAACTGTGATCAAGGGCAGAGTCGTGCCTGTGGTCCGTCCGGAAGCGTTTCTGAGCAAGGCCGAATCGATGCTGCTTGCAGCCGTGATGCGAACCGATCGAAGAGCGATTGAGCCGGTGGCGACAGCGTGACCAAGACGCTTACAGAGCGGCAAGCGTTTGTTGTCTTCCCGATGGGAAGCAAGCGATTTGCTCTGTCTGCCGAGCAGGTAAGCGAACTTGCGCGCCACAAGACGCACGAAGCAGATGAGCCCCAATCGTTTCCACACACTACCTCATTGCTGGTAGGGGTTGTGGTGCGGCGCAACCAAATTGTGCCGGTGGCCGATCTGGCTCCCGTGCTCATCGGACCAGATGCTCCGGAAAGAAAGTTCTACCTGGTCGTCGATTGGGCTATCAATGGAAAGACGCGGCGGATGGCGATTCCCGTAACGGGTGAATGCGAACTGGCAGATGCCG
>DATLKS010000966.1:0-4068 GCA_035538255.1 Terriglobales bacterium | reverse complement strand
GGTTACCCAGTGAATGGCAACACTCGCTACTGGTCTGTCTGCTCGACTTTAACCAGGCGGGACTTTCACCCGCTGGACTGCAGTAAGAGGTTTGCTAACTCATCCTTAGTTCCTCCTCTTCCAAGCTTTTCCCAACGCGATGGGCGCGGGTTGTTTTGGCGCAGCACGGTGCGTAGTCGTGGGTTTCTTAGTTGTGCTCGGTGGCTTGGGCACGCCGGTAATGTCGATTTTCGTGATCTTCACCGGATCGTACGGGCGATTGTCGCGTGGATCGGTTGCTTTGCGCGCAATCTGTTTTACGAGTTCGACGCTCTCCGGCGTGCACTGCCCAAAGATGGTATGCCGCCCATCTAAATGCGGCGTAGGCACTTCGGTGATAAAGAACTGCGATCCATTCGTGCTTGGTCCGGAGTTGGCCATTGCGAGACGTCCGGGGACATCGAATTTAAGATCCGGAGAGAACTCGTCCTCGAAGCTGTAGCCCGGTCCGCCCTCACCGGTTCCCAACGGATCGCCACCCTGGATCATGAAATTCGGAATTACGCGGTGGAAAATGGTTCCGTTGTACAGCGGCACACGGTGCTCTTTCTTGCGCGTGTTTGGATTCGTCCAGTCCTTAGTTCCGGTCGCCAGTCCAATAAAATTTTCAACCGTCTTAGGCGCCTGCTTAGGAAAGAGTTCGCAAGTCAGATCTCCTGCCGTGGTATGAAAGATGGCTTTTGGATTGGCAGCGGGAGCGGCTTGCGTCTGGGCCGCAGTCGCGTGTGAGGTTGCACGATGAGCACTCGTTGCAGAGCTAGTTTGACCGGCAATAAATGAAGCAGCAAAACAGACGAAAAGCGTTAAGCGGATTCTCATTACTTTTCCTCGAAAGAAGATGCAGCAGCAAGCGGGTAAGCAACTGCAGAAAAACTCGATTCTATTATGGAAGCTCTCCAGCTGTTGATGAGCGACTCTTGTGTGCTCATTTGGAAGAACTCACGTGGCGCGCCAGTGAGGGACGCTCGGGGCGTGGCTGAGCACGAAGCTTACGGCTCACCTGTTCTACTTCGCGGAATACGCGCATCAAGTTGCCGCCGAGTATCTTGCGAATCTGAACGGGAGTGTATCCCCGCTTCAACAGACCTTCAGTGATCTTCGGCAAATCGGCGGCTGATTCCATCCCTTCGGGCATCGATGGCGTACCGTCGAAATCGGAGCCCAGGCCCACATGATCGATTCCTGCGATCTTAGCGATGTGATCGATGTGATCGATGATGTCGTTAAAGGGTGGACGTGGAATCTTCGCGGCCCACTCCTTCGCCACTTTGTCGGTCTCACGATAGCGCGTGACTGGATCGGCGTCCTTGTATTTAGCTGCAACAGCATCGACGGCTGCATTGCGATCTTTGGCTTGTTCGTCATACGCCTTCCGCCAGTTCTCGTCGACGAATGCTGAGTAGTAGTTCACCATCACCACGCCGCCTCCGCGAGCGAGTGCGCGAAGCATGTCGTCGGTCATATTGCGCGGATGGTTGGTAAGCGCCCGAGCCGATGAGTGCGACGCAATCACTGGAGCGCGACTCGCTAGGAGCGTGTCATAAAACGTCTTGTCAGAAACATGCGACACGTCGACCATCATGCCGAGCCGATTCATCTCATACACAACGTCCTTGCCGAATTCGGTGAGTCCATTGTGATGTTGTACAGAACTGTCGTTGATGTCCCCCGACGAGTCGGCCCACTCATTCGTGTTCGACCATGTGAGCGTCATGTAACGAACGCCAAGATGATAGTAGTCACGGAGTAGACCTAGATCATTCTCGATCGAATGTCCGCCTTCAATTCCCATCAATGCGGCCAGCTTGTGCTCGCGGTGCGCAAAATCGATTCCCAAGCTGGAGAAGACCATCACCATTTTGTCAGGATGCTTGGCGGCCTGTTGATACACGGCGTCAATCAGAGCCAGGGTCCGGTGGGCATACTGTCCTTTAAACTCCTTCGGTTCAACCCAAATTGAAAAGAACTCAGCTCCTAGATTTCCCGCTCTGGCTTTGGCAAAGTCTAGATTTCCTTTGTCGCCTGCCGGAGGATTCGCCATATCGAACTTTTCGTCGAGCAGGCGCTGCGTAGTGTCGGCGTGTGTGTCGATCACCAGAGAAGAATTGTGAATTTGTTTGGCGGAAAGGGATTTGCCCGTCCTTTTTGACGGCCTTGTTTGAGACATAAGCAGTGAAGACGAAAGAGCAGAAAGGCTAACCACCGCGCACAGCAGGGTCCGTGGCAGCATCGTCGATAGTAGGTCCTCGTAGGAGACGTAAAGGCCGCCTAAGCGGCCTTTTGGATTCTACATGATTGAAATCGACAAGCCGGTTATTGCTGCGGAGGAAGCACAGGAGGCACGGGCTCCGGCTCAGGCGCGACCGATGCCTTGGTCTGAATCGCCACTGGGTACGGGTAACGCTCCGAAACCATCACGTGGAAGCATGCCTGGCGGCGCTCTTCTTCGGGCTCGATGACATCCTGCTTCTTCAGGTCAGCGAGATAATCGGTAATCCATTTGTGCTGCTTGCGGGTAAGGCCGCGCTTGGCGATGTCAACCGTTGTACCAGCCAGATGTGACGATGCAAGTTCGCCCTCTGCAGGAGCGGCATTGTGGTTGTGACGCATGAGTTTTCGCTGCTGCTCAACCGTGCGCACTGCCGAGTTGACTTCGATCGGCTTATGGAATTTCGCGTAGAACTCGCGACTCATGTCGTCGACAAACTGCGCTGTCCATGGCCGCGCATACCGGCGATTCTCTTTTAGCGAGGAACTCAAGACCAGATATTGCGTTTCCTCAATGGGAACGAGGACGCCGCGCTCTTCAAGCAGTTGAAGCTGTTCGTCGTCCTCGATGCGCTGCAAACCGGCCTGATCGATTTCAGAGTTTTGCTTAAGCAGCGAGTCGCGTGATCCCCGCAATTCCGGGGCGATTGGCGGCCCGTAATAGCGCAGCCGGCGCAAACGAGCATGATGGCGGTGACGATGTGAAGACGCGAGGTGCCGGCTAGGCGTCCGGTGCGGTACGTTGTGGACGCTTGCCTGGGCCGATACTGCAACCAGAGCCGATAGCAAAAATAGGTAAAATCGGCGCATTTATCCCTTGATCCCGGTATCCAGATCTGTCCTACAGCATCTCTGGATTGTACCTAAGATGCAACCCGTTATTCAGCGGGTTCCCTCTTTAGTAACAACAATTTGCGCGCATAGGTGCATGTACTTTCGGGTGTGTGAGGCCGGTCGCAGGAACTCTGCCGAATCAATGACATACGGGCGGCGTAACCTTGATGTGGTATTCTGCCCGGCGCTTTCCCAGGCCAGGCCGATCGATGCCACTGTTCAACACCGTTGTGCTGGATCTGTCATTGTGGGTGCTTTGCGCTCTCGCATTGCTGGTATTTGCGATCAGCGACTCACCCTGCCACCATCTATCTCGCATTTCACGGCTGGTTCATCGGCGCTAGAGCACTTGCTATTCTGAATGGTGCTCCGACGCTGTTTTCCTGGCCCGGCGCGACTGCGGTAACCCACGCGGAGATTTCGAGAGCCGTGCTTCCAGCTGATGTCGCATTGTTGACGATGACTTGCGACTGGATTCTGGCAGCACATCGCGCAACAAAGCTCGATTTTTTGTAGCGATCGCGCATCCGACCACGAGCTCTTGATCCTGAAATGGTTCACTGGATTACTGCCGCCGCAATTACCGTCGGATGCGTTGCGACTCTGATTTGGAGCAGACTTCCGGGCGTTGCGCCCCATCAACTTTTCAGACAGTGGGCTGACTCAAACTGGGCGATGATCGCACAGACATGGGTCGGTTTGAGCTTGCTCGCTCTGATCTACCTACATGGTTTCAGAATGGGACTTCTGCTTCCCATGGCCGGCTATTTGGCCCTGGTCGTTTATCAAGGCAATTTCCGCTTTCGCCTGCTTATTCCTAATAATTTTGCTGGTGCAAATCTATCTTGATCGTGAGGAACGTCGCTGGCCCAAGCTCTCTGGCATTGCTGTTCTGGTCGCGTGCGGCCTGCTTTTTTTCCTCTAAAG
>DATLKS010000965.1:0-19510 GCA_035538255.1 Terriglobales bacterium | reverse complement strand
TCGTGCATCCGATCGACGAGAAGAGTCCGATGTGGAGATGCACTCGGGAAGATCTGGTCGCAAACGATGCCGAGTTCCTGATTCTGCTCACCGGAATCGATGAGACTTTCTCACAAACTGTGCACGCGCGCTCGTCCTATCGTGCTGAGGAGCTTGTGTGGGGCGCCAGGTTCGCCAATCTGTACCTTTACAATCAGCACGGACAAATCCTGGGAGTGGATATGGAGCGATTCCATAGGATTGAGCGCGTCGCAATTCCGCTGAACGCGGGTTAAGAGAGGCTCTCGGCCTTCGGCGTTCGGCCAGGGAACAGAATCGTATGTTTCGGGAATGATGTGTCCTTCTGACCTCGATCGCTATTGGGCCGAATGCCGAGAGCCGAAAGCCGATCGCTCTGATTGGCCCGGTCGCGCAACAAACCGCTATAATCAAACTTCCAGCAATCCTTTCTGGAGTCAATCCATAGCCAATGATCAAGTTTCTACAAACGCCTACCAAGGCGAAGAAAATCGTTCTGGGCGCGCTGCTCACCGTGGTCGCTGTGATGATGGTGATTACGCTCATTCCAGGAATCTTCGAAGGTCTTACGGGAACCGCAGGACGCGGCGTCTACGCCCGCGTTGCAGGACACGACGTAAGCTCAGCAGATGTCGATCGCCAGGCGCAGCAGATGGCTCGTCAGCAGCGTCTGCCCGCTGAGTTCGTCCAGTTTGTGCGAGCGCAGGCTGCAAATCAGTTGATAACGAAGTACGCCCTCATCGCGGAGGCGCGACGCATTGGTCTGCATGCTACGGATGATGAAGTCCGAGATTTTCTACATCAGGGACAGTTTGGGCAAGTTCTCTTTCCGGGAGGCAATTTCGTCGGCCAACAAAATTACGAGAATTTTGTTACTGAACAGTTCCGAATGAGTGTGGCCGACTTCGAAAATTTAGTGAAGGACCAGCTGCTGATTCAGAAGCTGATCGCGATCGTGCAGGGGCCGATCACGGTGCCCGAGTCCGAGGTGAAGGACGACTACATTAAGCAGAATCGGAAGGTGAAGTTCGCATACGCGGTGCTCACTCAGGACGAGATCGCAAAACAGGTCAAGGTCACCGATACCGAACTCAAGGCGTATT
The DNA here is from genome assembly GCA_035538255.1 of Terriglobales bacterium. Lineage (GTDB taxonomy): Bacteria > Acidobacteriota > Terriglobia > Terriglobales > Acidobacteriaceae > Gp1-AA112. The sequence continues at coordinate 18,389 of DATLKS010000965.1, read as the reverse complement.
ACGACAAGCATAAGCAGGAGTACGTCAATTCCATTCCTGAGAAGCGCAAAGCGCGGTACATCGTTATTAATGGGTCGAGCATTCCCGGCGTGAGCGTCAGCGATGATGAGGTCAGACAGTACTACAACCAGCGCACTGATCAATACAAAGTTCCGGAGCGCGTGCATGTGCGGCACATTCTCATTAAGACGCCGACTCCCGGACCAGACGGTAAAGTCGATCAGAAAGCTGCCGACGCTGCAAAAGCGAAGGCGGAAGACCTGCTGAAGCAAATCCACAGCGGAGCTAACTTCGGGGAGCTTGCCAAAAAGAATTCCGACGATCCCGGCAGCGCAAAACAAGGTGGCGAACTGCCTGCCTTCCAGCATGGCGCAATGGTGCCGGAGTTCGAGCAAGCTGCATTCGCGTTGCAGACCAAGGGTCAACTCAGCGGATTGGTCAAGAGCACGTACGGATATCACATTATCCAGTTAATCGATAAGCAGCCTGCGCACACCAAGCCGTTGGAAGAAGTGAAGGCAGATATCCTACCCATTTTGAAACAGCAGAAAGAATCGAAGGCTGCCGACGAACTCGCCCGGACATTGGAGGCACAAGCAAAGACGCAAGGACTGGACAAGGCTGCTGTAGCGCACAACCTCAAGGTTCAGACCTCAGACTACTTCTCGAACACTGATTCTTTGCCCGGGATCGGCCAGGCGCCGGACTTCATGCAAGTAGCGTTCTCGACCAAGCCCAAGTCTCCTCCGGTGCTTGCGCACATCCCGAACGGCTACGCTCTGCTGGAGGTTACGGACGATCAGGCAGCCAAAACGCCAACCTTCGAAGAAGCCAAGCAGCGCGTCGAGACCGCCTTCCGCAATGAACAGGCGCAGTCGCTGCTGGAGCGCAAAACGCGGGAGATGGCAGAACGCGCCAAAGCGCTGCATGACTTGAAGAAAGCTGCCACTGAAGCAGGCGCGCAGTACAAAACCAGCGACTTTGTCACGCAGCAGGGACAAGTTCCCGATTTAGGCTCAATGAACGGTCCTGCTTCTGTGGCATTTACTCTTACGAAGAACCAGATCAGCGGACCGATAAATTCCGAACGCAACGGAGTAGTGCTGCAGGTTCTCGATCAACAGGAGCCCTCGACCGAGGAATTCGCAAAGAATAAGGACGCGGCTCGCGAGCGTACGCTCGAACAAAAGCGTGGCCAAACTTTTCAGCTCTACGCGACTAACCTGGTGGAAAAGATGGAGAAGGATGGGCGCATCAAGCTCAATCCACAAGAACAGCAGGCCAACCAGACCGGCCGTCTTCCAAGTGGCAGCTAGAGTCTTGATCTAACACTACGGCTGCCCAGGCGCACTGGGCAGCTTTTTATTTCGCGGTACTCATCACACTCTGTTTGCGGAACGTGAATGCCTTTTGAACGCGCCTGCGGGACGCTGCTCCACATAACGTCGTTGCCGTCGCGGGGTGATATCGGCGATCTTGGCGAAGAGGCGTACCGCTTTGCCGAGTTCCTGGCATCCTCGCGGCAGCGCCTGTGGCAGGTGCTGCCTATCAGCCCTGCCGGAATGGGAAACTCACCCTACTCGGCGACATCGGCATTTGCCGGAAATCCGCTGCTCATCAGCATCGAACGCCTCGTCGAACACGGATGGCTGGAAAAGCGACTCGCAAATTCCTTAGCCAAACGCTCATGTCACGTCGATTTCGAGAAAGCTCAGACGACAAAGCTTCCGCTGCTGAACCAGGCTGCCGAGCGCTTCCTCATTCGGGCAGATGGCAAGGCAAAGCAGCGCTTCGATGAATTTCGCTGGCTGAACGGTTGGTGGCTTGAGGACTACGTTATGTACGAGGTCCTTCGTAGCCACCACAACCAGCAGAGTTGGATCGATTGGCCTCCCCAACTACGTCAGCGCGAACACAGCGCGATGGAACTAGCGAAGCGCGAACACGATCATGAGCTAATGGTCGCCCGAGCCATCCAGTTCTTCTTTTTCGAGCAGTGGCGTTCGCTGCATCAGTACTGCATGTCGCTTGGCATCAAGCTGATTGGCGATGTCGCCATTTTTGTCAGTCTCGACAGCGCCGACGTCTGGAGTCATCCCGACATCTTCCAACTCGACGAACAGCGTAAGCCTATCAATGTCTCCGGCGTTCCCCCCGACTTCTTCAGCGAGACTGGGCAGCGCTGGGGAAATCCTCTTTATCGTTGGGATGTGCTGCGCCAGCGGGGATACGACTGGTGGATTCAGCGCATGAAATGGGCGCTGCAGACCTGCGATATCGTGCGGCTCGACCACTTTCGCGGATTCGAAGCCTACTGGGAGATCCCGGCGCACGAAGAAACTGCTGTGAATGGACGGTGGGCCAAAGGTCCTGATCACGATCTCTTTCATGCGCTGCGTCAAGCGCTGGGCGGTTTGCCGTTCATTGCGGAAGACCTCGGCACCATCACTCCCGAAGTGGAAAACCTGCGACGCACCTTCGAGCTGCCGGGAATGCGCGTTCTGCAATTCGGTTTTGGGAATCCGGGAGCACACATCTATCTGCCGCATCGATTCGAAACAAACACGGTGGTGTACACCGGCACACACGACAACGACACTACTGTGGGTTGGTGGAAAGCCGGAGCAACAGAGGAGGAGAAGGCTGCTGTAGAGTCCTATTTGCACCCTGACTCCGACGGCGTTCACTGGGCATTTGCGCGCGCGGCGATCACGTCAGTCGCCGATCTCTGCATCGTTCCCATGCAGGACTGGCTGGGCCTCGAGGCAGATTGCCGCATGAATATCCCTTCACGCCCGCAAGACAACTGGACGTGGCGGCTCGAAAAAGCTGCGATAACTCCCCATCTCATCAAGAAGATCGCGGAGCTGATCGAGGTCGCCGATCGCGATCCGCTGACTTCGCGCGCTCAAGAAATGAATGCAGGTGTGCAGGAAGAGTTTGCAGCTTAGTGGTTTGAAGACCGCCAAAGCTGATGTAGCCTGGCGTTTACCCCGCAGCGTGGGGGACGCCAGCCTCCTCCCAGCGTTGTCCTCAGCAAAAGAGCACGGACTTTCGTACTGTTGATCCAGCCTGGTGTTCGCGTCAACATCTGTTTACTAATTGATACTTGCGCCCGGAGTGTTCCCAAATGCGACGTTCATTAGCGGCTTGCGCGACCCTCGTCCTGCTTATCAACTGCCAGTTTGCTTCCGCGGGCATTTCGTCGAAAGTAACTGACCGTTTCGAGCGCTCAGGACAGGTTCTGCAGGAGATGATCGGCGCTCCTGATAAAGGAATTCCGAAAGGCATGCTCGATCACGCACGATGCGTTGCCGTCGTGCCCTCACTCAAAAAAGGCGGACTCGGATTCGGAGCGCGCTTTGGACACGGTTTTGTTACGTGCCGTCGCAATATGACCGGCGCCTGGGGTCCGGTCTCTTCCTTCAAGATTGCGGGCGGCACCATGGGATTCCAGATTGGTCTGGAATCCGTAGATGTGGTCCTCCTGTTCGTAAATCAGCGCGGAGTTGAGAAGCTGCTGGCCGATCAGTTTTCTCTCGGAGGCGACGCCTCGATCTCCGCCGGCCCTGTGGGCCGCACAGCAGAAGCAGAAACTGACGTTCTGCTACGATCCGAAATCTATTCCTATGCCCGTTCTCGAGGACTATTCGCTGGTATTGCGCTCGACGGAGCCCGCATGTATCAGGACGGAGACGTGAACAAAGACCTCTATGGCAAGGACATTAAAGCCGCGGACATCCTGGTGCATCCTAAAGTAGGAATGCCCCCGGCGGCCGCCCATCTGATCGGCGTATTGAATAAGTATTCGCCGCGCGCACCTTACGTGAAAAAGTAGGTCGCAGCGTAGGCTCTCTTTAGATTTAGAACGGGCACGACTTAAGATCGTGCCCCTTCTTCTGTCTGGTAGCACCAGCTGCTCTATCTGTTCGCGTCCGTCTGGGAGCATCCGTGGGTTACATACGCTTGCGCATGAAAGCGGGCACATCGAGGTCGTTGCCGTCTATGTCGGTTACGCTATTGCGAACTGCGTCCAAAGACATGGAATCGCGGACTGGCATAGCTACCTGCGAAGTATTCGCAGAGGCAGCGGCGACCGCAGCTACAGCTACCGTCTCTGGAATCTCTTCGAATGTCGAGTGACCGCTTGCAACTAGTACCGGCTCAGGCTGCGATTCCAGAACGGGAGGTTGCTGCATCACCATTGGGGAACCCGGAGCATGGGCTGGCGTTGTCGAGCGCGCGCTGGAGACAGCCTCAGCTACACCGAACGTGCGCTCGCGACGGACAGGATGTTCATTCTTGAATCCTGTAGCGATGACCGTGATCTTCACGTCGTCCTTCATCTTCTCGTCGAGCACTGCGCCGAAGATGATGTTGGCGTCTTCATGGGCGGCGCTTTGAATGATGGTGGAGGCTTCGTTGACCTCAGCGAGTCTCAACGAACTCGATCCGGTGATGTTGATCAGAATGCCGCGAGCTCCGTCGATCGCTCAGGCCTCGAGCAGCGGCGACGCAATCGCCGCCTGCGCGGCTTCGAGCGCGCGACGCTCGCCGCTTCCTGTAGCCGTTCCCATTACTGCGTAGCCCATGCCCGCCATGATGGTCTTAACATCAGCGAAGTCGCGGTTGATGATCCCTGGAATAGTGATGATGTCGGAGATACCTTGCACGGCCTGGCGCAGAACATCATCGGCGACGCGGAATGATTCAAAAAAACCTGCATTCTGCGCAACGGCCAGCAGCTTTTCGTTGGGGATGACAATAGTTGTATCGACGCTTTCAATGAGCTCCGCAAGACCACGATCGGCTTGCGCCTGCCGTCGTTTGCCTTCGAATACGAATGGCTTGGTCACGACGGCGACTGTCAGCGCGCCCATCTCGCTGGCGAGTGAAGCGATGATCGGAGCTGCGCCGGTACCGGTACCGCCGCCGAGTCCGGCGGTAACAAAGACCATGTCGGCACCTTCGAGAGCTTCGATGATCTGATGCGCGTCCTCGAGTGCAGCCTTGCGTCCCACTTCAGGATTTGCTCCAGCCCCTAGTCCGCTGGTCAGCTTGACGCCGAGCTGGATCTTCACCGGCGCTTGCGACATTTGCAGTGCCTGAAGGTCGGTATTAGCGACTAGGAACTCAACGCCTTCCACTTTGGCGTTGATCATGCGATTGACGGCATTGCCGCCGCCACCGCCCACGCCTATCACTTTGATCTTTGCGTTTGTGCGCGGATCTTCGTTGAAGCTAATGCGAATGTCCTCAGGGTTGCCTTCGGCTTTGCCTTTTGCCATGAAACCTCTCCCTTCAAATCCGAAATGTTTTCCTACGCCCCTACGAACAGGGCTCGAAGTTTTGCCTTGATACTTAACTGCTCATCCTTGATTCGGCCGACGCGTGCGCGGTTCGTGTACATCAGCAGTCCGACAGAGGTGGCGAAATCGCTCTGTGCGAGGCTATTTGGCATACGTGGTATACCAGTCACACTGCCGACACGTGCGGGGCAGCGCATGATCTGCTCGGCGATTTCGGCCACCGCGGGCAGGCGCGATCCACCGCCGATGAGCACGCATCCGGCGCCGAGTCCTTCAAAGACTCGCGCCTGGCGAAGCTGGTCGCGCAACATCTCGAACAGTTCGCGCGCACGCGGCTCGAGAATCTCCCCCAACACTCGCTGCGACATCAGGCGCGAGGGCCGATTGCCAACCGAAGGCACCTCAATCTCATTCCCTTCGGGGATGTTAGTCACCACAGCGCACCCGCAGTGCCGTTTTATCTTTTCGGCATCGACAAGCGGCGTGCGCAGACCGACAGCGACGTCGCTGGTGAAGTGATCGCCTCCAATGGGGATCACTCCGGTGTGCGCGACAGCGCCTTCGTAAAACACCACTACGTCGGTGGATCCGGCGCCGATATCGATGAGGCAGACGCCAAGCTCGCGCTCGTCAGGATCGACAACAGCGTCGGCGCAGGCGAGCGGCTCGAAGACGATGTCGTCGACATGAAGACCTGCCTTATTGGCAGCGGTTACCAGGTTCTGCGTCGCTCCCGCTGCTGCGGTGACGATATGTGCATTCACCTCCAGGCGCATGCCGATCATTCCAACCGCGTCCTGGATGCTTCCCTGCTCATCGACAATGAACTCCTGCGGCAGCAGGTGAACCGTCTGACGATCGGGAGGCAGAGAAACTGATCTCGCGCGCTCTACAGCCTGGCGCACGTCATCGCGATTAATCTCCCGCGGGCGTGAGCCAAGCGAGATGCCTCCGCGACTATTGAAGCCGCGAATGTGCGGCCCACCGATTCCCACGGTAGCGCGCTCAATCGGCATCTGTGCCGTCGACTCCGCCTCCTCGACGGCAAGCTGGATCGAAGCCGTTGCCTTATCTAACTCGACAATGGCCCCTTTACGCGAGCCGCGCGAATCCGCAACCCCGTGTCCACGGTAGCGCAGCCCGGCATCGGTGAGTTCGCCAACAACGACGCAGGTCTTGGTGCTGCCTACGTCAAGAATGCAAATCGTGTTTTCGTTTACTTTTGGCATTCGTCAACCAAACTAGTTTCACGACGGAATCACGAAGAACACGCGGGAAGCGAAGTGCGCTTTGCAATAGTCACTGCTCGGCAGCGAACGATCCGGCTTTTTCAATGTCTTCTGTGCTTCCGTGGCGAAATGTTTTTTGCATAGCTCCGAGCCGTACGCTCAGGCTGCTGCCCAACCGGGGCACTATCTGGATTCACAATGATCTGGCCGTCATAGCGCAGGTCCACCGACTCCAGGTTCTGAAATTGCTGTCTCCATTCACCCACATGGGAGAGATAAAGGCGGAATCGTTCGAGAAACTGATCGCTCCCGAGGTGCACGAGCACCGCTCCGGCGGGATCGGCCACCGTGACCTTCACGTTCTCGGGATCCCTGACGTCAACTTCACTGAGATCTTTCGAGTAGTGCGCGCCGCCGCCATCGAGTTCGCTGATTAGGCGCGAGTAGAGTTTCATCTGTGCTCCACGCGTGGAAAGTGGATCGGAATCTCTGAGTCCAAGCACCACCGGAAACGAGTAGTGCGATTTTCGGGGCAGCTCCATGATTACGCCGTGAACGTCGACCAGATGAATGCGACTGCCAACCTGCGCAAACGCAACCGGAGTGCGTTCCTGAATTTCGACAGCGATGCGGTTCGGCAGCAAACGCATTACATTCGCGGACTCAATCCAGGCAATCTCCTCAAGCTGCTTCTTGCGCTGTTCGAGCGGAATAAAAAAGACATTGCGGCCAATATCTGCGCCAAGCACATCCATCACTTGTGAACGGGTTACTCTATTGAGGCCGGTGATGCTGATGTCATCACTTGATTCCACCCGAAACCGCCAGCTCCTCGTGCCGTAGTGATAGACGCTGCCGTATGCGACGGCAGCCACCGAGAGCACTGCCATCACAACCAGAGCGATCCTTATGCGGCCGGCAGCTTTCTTTGGTAGCGCGCCTTTGCGGACGGTAATCCGCCGATCGGCACGACGAAATTGTGGCTCAGGAGTGGTGTCGGCGAGAGACGAATCTGCGTCGAACTCGGAGTCGAGTTCGCTGTCGCGTGCAGAGACGACATCGACGCGAGTGGGAAAATCCGCTTCCTTAAAGTTAGCGTCGTCTCGCGGCATCAATTCGAGTTTTGAGAATCGCCGTACTGGTCACTATAAACGCAATTTGGAATTTTCAGCGCAGGAAAAACGAGGAAATGACATTTTTTGTGGACGAGACTTTTGCTGATCACCCGTCGGGTTAGGGTTTAAATTACTTGGCGGTTGCGAGCGAGGTCTTCTTTCGTAACTCTTGCAGAACCATTGGCCCGATCTGGTACACGCTGCCGGCGCCCAGAGTCAGCACGAGGCCACCGTCTTGTGCAGCCTCAGATGCAGCGCGCGCGGCATCGGTAAATGAAGCGGCATACTCGGCCTTCGTCCCTGCCGACCGAATTTGTTCAAGTAGCAGTTGAGAATTCACGCCGGCGATAGGCTCTTCGTTGGCAGCATAGATATCGAGTAACTGCAGAGTGTCGGCATCGGCGAACGCCCCGGCGAATTCGTCTGCCAGATCACGCGTGCGGGTGTAGCGGTGCGGCTGGAAAATGACATGGATGTTTGAGTATCCACATTGGCGGGCGGCAGCCAGGGTGGCGCGGATCTCGGTAGGATGATGTCCGTAGTCGTCCACCACACTCACGTTGCCGACTTTGCCCTTGAGCTGAAAACGGCGATCGACGCCTCGGAATTCAGCCAATGCTTCTGCGATTTTTTCCGAAGGAATGTCCAGTCCAACGCCGGCGGCAACCGCGGCGGTAGCATTGAGGACGTTGTGATACCCCGGCACATGCAGATCGAACTCTCCGGTCTTCTTGCCGCGATGCAGTACTTCGAACCGGCTGCGTGGAGAGCCTTCGGCCTCGACATTGGTATCGAGGACGCGTGCACGAAAATCGGCGGCCTGATCGGCCCCATAGGTGATCACTCGGCGCTCCAGGCGTGGAAGGAGACTGCGTAGGCGGTCGTTGTCAATGCACGCGATCACTGCGCCGTAGAAGGGTACGCGATTCATGAAGTCAACAAATGCCTGCTCGACGTCTTCCATATCGCGATAGCAGTCCATGTGCTCGCGGTCGATATTGGTAACGATAGAGAGTATTGGGGAGAGTTTGAGAAATGAGCGATCGCTCTCATCAGCCTCGGCCACCAGGTATTGTGATTTTCCCAAACGCGCATTCGAACCCATAGCATCAACGCGACCACCCACAACCACCGTTGGATCGAGCCCACCGGCGGCCAAAACTGCCGCAACCATCGACGTAGTCGTCGTCTTTCCATGCATACCGGCGATAGCGATTCCATATTTCAAGCGCATTAACTCGGCCAGCATTTCGGCGCGTGGGATTACGGGAATATGGTGAGCACGGGCGGCCTGAATCTCCGGGTTATCGCGGGCAATGGCTGAACTGCTAACGACGGTCTCCGAGCCGGTTACGTTCTCGGCACGATGTCCGATGAAAATGAGCGCTCCCAGGCTTGCAAGACGTTGCGTGACTTGCGACTCCCGCAGATCCGATCCCGAGACCTTGTATCCGAGGTTAAGCAGCACCTCGGCGATACCGCTCATGCCGATTCCGCCGATTCCTACAAAGTGAATACGTTGAATCTTTGCGAACATAGAGGATAGGGGATAGGTTACAGGGGACAGGTTACAGGGAAATGCTTTGTCGCTTCCAGCGCTCGAGTCAACAGAATTCTCAGATTATTCGCTGCTCTCTTCTGCCGCAGTCGCTGGCGAGGAATTTGCGCACTTCGAGAGAAACGACTCGGTTACTTCCCAGCCGCCCTGGAGTGTGCGGATAATGCATAGCTCCTGCCGGATTTGGCCAGCGCCGCTCTTTCGCTCCTGTCTTGGCTAAACGCCGATTGCTGATTGGTGATTTTCCAATGCAACCAGAGAAACGTGCACGCGTGATGCTTCCGGTGCGCCTCCAGCGTGACAGTGAGCCGCTGCCGCGAAAGAAAATTTCAGCCTGCACCTATGACATCTCTGAACACGGCGCCAGGATTACAGGACTGCAGGAGCCGCTGCAAAACGGCGAGATCGTGATCGTGGAACGGGCCGGTAATCGCGCGAAATACCAGGTCGTGTGGATGGGTAAGCCGGGAACTCCTCTCGGCGGACATGCCGGACTGCAATTGCTCCCGAATCAAGAACTGATTTGGGACGTAAAACTTGCCGAACTGCAGGAAGAGTATGAACCCATCATTCTCGACGACAACCTGATACCCACTCATCGAGAAGCCATGTTCGCGATGGGACGGGCTCAAGTCCGCGTACTTGGGTCGAGTGTTCAAGGTACCGGCAGCCTTGTCCAACTGTCTGAACATGAGTGCACGGTCCTGGTAAACCAAGAATTTCCGCAGAGACTCGCGGTGACGCTATTTGTGAGCGGAGAAGGATTCGATTTGCGATTGCGCGGCACCGTGCGAGCCTATGGCAGCGGACATTTGATCGTGGATCTCAGTGACGTACGCCGTGGCGACCGCCGTCTGCTCGATTATCTCTTTACATTGGGAGAAAAAGCGTAGATTGCGCCGGGAAGGTGCAGATCCGCACTACTTCTGTTTCCCAGTCTCTTTCAGCAGCTCCTGCAGTGCTGATATCGAAACTCCCAGGGAGGTTCCCTGGAAGCCATCGATCAATGCCGCGTTGACACCTATGACTTCACCGCGCATGTTGAATACCGGACCGCCGCTGCTTCCGTGTGCGGTGCTCGCGTCATACATCAGAGTCATGTCCGTGGTGTCCACCAGGTGGCCTTGGGTCGCGGAAGGACGAATAAGTTTAAATTGCGCAAGCCGCTCTACGTCCCGCTGGTTCTGACGCAGTCCTGAGAGCTGATACGGGATAGCCGTGGATTTAGCCAGCATCGTGGTCACTCCCAACGGGTAGCCCATCACAATGACCGGATCCCCGGGGGAGCTTGGTTGATTAGCCAGCGAGAGCGGTCGAATGTTCGTGCCACCAGGCAGACTTAATCTTGCGACGGCAACGTCGGTTGTTTTTGACGAGAAAAAGTGGTCGAGGACGATCCCATGAGCGAGACCGGGGAAGTAAGCGGTGATGGATTCCCGATGTGGTACCAAGCCCATGCGCATGAGCCGCTCGGATTGAGGATCGCCGAACCACGGCTCCAGGACGTGGCGATTGGAAGCAAGGAGTTGCTTCTCAATCAGGAATCCGCTGGCCAGCAGATGATGGGCGCCGCCTGGCGCCTCTCTCCCGGCGGCATCTGTGAACCTGTATGAGCTGATAATCAGACAAATGGAATCGCGGCTGTTCGCAATAATGTCAGGAGGGAGTCGTCCCTCGATGGGCCTCTGGTGCAGCTCAGCATCCAGTTTGCTCACGCGTGCGGCCAGCTGCAAGTCTGCGGCTGTGGGTTTCGTCGAGAAACGAAGATGCTCCCCAACCAGCAAGCCGCCAGCAAATATCCCCACAGCACCCGCCATCGCTATGGCAATACGAGATCGGCTCGGATTGGAGCTGACGTTCAAAAACGAATCTCCGGCGGACATGACCTGGTCCCAAGGTCCGCTAATAGCGGTCCTATGAATTATTAGACTGAGTTCGTCGCCCAAAGATGCCCAAACGTTGACGCCGAATCACTTTGGTAACTTCGGGAGCAATGTGCTGGACGAGACTGGCCCAGGAAAATTGACAGGCATTCTGAGTGGGTGTAGATTGCGCCTCACAATCTCTTCTCGCGCGTTCAGCGCCGGCCCCAGAATCTCTCAACAGCAGAAAGGAGCATTCCCATGAGGAAAGCGGTTTCACTCGCTCTAGCGATGATGTTCCTGCTAACAGTGTGTGCGTGGGCGCAATCGAACAGCAGTGCACCCAAGATCCTGTTCATTTCCAGGGTCACGCTTAAAGAAGGCAAGATAATGCAGTATCAGAACCTCGACCGGCAGGTGCGCCAGGTCGTTCACAAGAGTGATCCCAACATCAACTGGATCACGGCTACAGCTTTTACCGGCAGTGACAATGAAGAGACTTATTTTCAGTTCATGAACAGCTTTGCCCAGATCGAAGAGACCGACGCTGCATTCGGCAAAGCTGCAGGAGCGGTATTCACCAGCGCAGAATTCAACCAAAAAGTCTCTGAGTCACAGGAGTCCGGCCGAAACATCATTGCTAAGCTGCGGGAAGATCTTTCGCTAAATCCCGAAAAATTCGATCCGGCAAGCGCCAAGTTCTGGTATGTGAGCTATCGCAGGCTGAAACCAGGAAGTCTGCCGCAGCTTACATCGTTAAGAAAAGACATAAATACCCAACTGAAAGCTGCGAACTTTGACGAGAGTTACCTCGCGTACGAAGTACTCTACGGCATGCCGGCGCCGACACTCGTCTACGTTCGCAGCCTGAAATCCCTGGCTGCTTTGGACGCTGATTTATCGAATGCCTATGAAACAGCAGTAGCCAAGAACCTGCGCGATCAGCTCACGTCCTTTGCTCGTGACAATGCTCTCTTCTCGGAAAACGTGCTCTATCAGGTGAAACCTGAGTTAAGCCATCCATCACAAAGCCTGATGGCCGCAAATCCTGATTTCTGGACCGTGAAGGAGACCGAGCAAGCTCCGGTCGTAGCCAAGAAGAAGAGGAAGAAGCAAGCGGTTGAACCAGCCGCTCTGAAAGAGAAAGCCAATCAATAACAGTCGGACTGGACAGAGTGGAAGCCCGATTGAACTCGGAGCTTCCACTCGAGTACTCCGAAGACCAGTTGCGCAGTACTCAAAGGGAATGGCGTTAGAGTGCTCCTCCGTCGAGCGCGCTGAGATTGCCTTTGGCGTCAAACTCCATGTCGCTTTCGTTGCCCAAAGCTGAAAGATCGCTCCGATTACTCAGCTCCGACGCGTATGCGCTCGATACTCGTATCGTCTCTAGAGAAAGCGTGTCGCGAATATGGACCACGCGCGCGGAAGCCGGATTGTCGAGCGCAAGAGATCGCAGCGCGCGCTCGACTACTTCCCGATCAGTGTCGAAATGGATAGGAATCTTCACAGTTTGCGGAGTGAGCGCGGTAAGGGCGTTCACATAAGTAGCCTGCAGATCGATGCCGCGGACCGTCGACGTAGTCGTGAAGTCGGCCATTCCTATACCCACAGCGTTGCCCGATGAAGCTTCCGTGAGACCGCGAACGAAGATTCGCGAGATGCGCGGGGTTATGTCAGGCTGAGGCGCCAGAGATGACGAGTAGCCGAGAACCGCGCGCCCGATCACGTTCGGATCCATTCCAGCGCCGCTGATATTTTTCCCGATCCGGTCCACGATCAGCAGATCAATGTCTTCAAATGGCAGCTTCGGCATCAAGGAACGCGCCCTTACCAGAAGCTTGGCTTCTTCTTGCTCCAATGTATTGGGCGTGAGGAGCGCCAGGTCGGCTGTTTCGTGGAACTGATTCTCCAGGATGGCGAGCCCACCGACAATTGGAACCGAATTGAGAACTACGCGAGCTACTTGACGGATCACGCGTTCGTGTCCCAATCGGCTCGAGGCCGCGTGGCAGGCGGCGGCCCCGGTCTGTTTCCCAAATCCGATTGCCATCATCTTCATCAGGCCGCTCCCCAGAGAGGCATGGAAATCGGTGTGCGGTTTAACCCGATTGATGGGAAATATCCCGTCCGCTTTCAGCGCTGCCGCGCTGAAGTTAACGGGTATACCGTCGTCGGTGGCGCCCAGGCGGACGGTCTCCATGCTGGTCTCGAATGGCACACCTGTGCTCGCGGGGGTGATGCCGTAGGTTTCAAGGATGTGCGCCTGTCCTTCCGGAGTGGCGCCGCCATGGCTTCCCATCGCGGGAACAATAAAAGGTGACGCTCCGCGATCGCGCAGTTCTTTCAAAACAGCGATCACGATGGCCTTGAGATTAGAGATTCCCCGACTGCCCACGCCGACTGCGACGCGTTTACCCGAGCCAATCTGGCTGCTTTTCCATTTGCGCGCAAATTGCGCCGTAATCACCTGCTCAATAACGGGAGGAGCAGAGCGGGGGAAATTCTGCCGTACAGCAAACATTCTGGGGAATTGCATAATTGCTTAGTGTAGTTAAATGCGAGCTTGGGAGTGTTGTGTGAGGCTCTAAACTCAAATCTCGAACATTTTAATTACACTACGTTCGACAGGAGTAGCTCGGCGAAGGCATTCTGCTTTCCCTGAGATGCGCACTAAAGACGATTCAGGCAGCGCTCGGCTGCTTGGCTTGTTCACTGGGCAAAGCCAGACATTCAAAGACCTCTATCGAGAATTGTGGAACGTGTCCGTGTGGATGCTCTCGCAGCAGTTCCATTATGGCATCCATTGAGTCCGCCTGGAGAATCGAATAACCGACAGCCTGAGTACTACTGCTAGCAATTGGGGCTTCACTTACGTTCTTTACATTGCCCAGCGGCGCGCCGAGATCAACGACCGCGTTCCCAGCCTTCTTTGCCCAGGCCATCCAGGCGTCCATACCGGCCTTTGCTTCCTCGGCAGTAGCATTGGCCATCTGTTGCATTGCCGACATTGGGGCCTTGTAAAGCACCAGGAATTTTTTCATGAGATGCACCTATTGCCTTTCTTGAATGGTGTGCATTGCCGCCAAATGATGACTGAGGACCAACGGAGAGTTGTCAGGAGGGGACGAAGCGGCTGGAATCAGGGAATAGACTCGGATCCCACCAAGCTAGTTCCGGCCGAACGCCGCCAGCCGATAGTACACATCATTCCAGCGAAGCTCCTTCTCGAATTCCGAGATGGTGGTGTGCTCATCGATCAACAGGAACTCGATATTTGCAACAGAAGCAAAATCCTCGAGATGCTGCGCGGTCAAAGCCTGGCTGAATCCCGTGTGATGCGCGCCGCCGCCAAGAATCCACGCTCCCGCAGCAATTTTTAGGTTCGGTTTGGGAATCCAGACAGCTCTCGCCACCGGCAGCTTTGGTAGAGGCTGTTCAGGTGGAAGCGTATCGACTTGGTTGACAATCATGCGAAAGCGATCGCCCATATCCACAATCGACGCGTTGATCGCGAGGCCAGTGCGCGCCTGAAACACCAGTCGTACCGGATCAGACTTGCCGCCGATGCTCAATGGGTGAGTCTCAAGCGACGGCCGTCCCTCAGCAATCGACGGACAGATCTCGAGCATGTGCGCGCCCAGTACCATTCCGCCGTTCCTAAGATCGTAGGTATAGTCCTCCATGAATGACGTTCCGCCTTTGAGACCGGCGCTCATTACTTTCATAGCGCGGACTAGCGCGGCTGTCTTCCAGTCGCCTTCGGCGCCGAAGCCGTATCCGTCTGCCATGAGACGCTGCACCGCCACTCCCGGCAACTGCGGAAGGCCATGCAAGTCTTCGAATGTATCGGTGAAGGCTTTGAAACTTCCGTCGTCCAGAAAATGCCGCAGACCGAGTTCGATTCGCGCAGCATCGCGCAGCGACCCCCGTTTTTCTCCACGCGCCCGCAGCGGCTCCGTGACTTCATATGACTCTTCATATTGGGAAATCAGCTTGTCCACGTCCGCATCGCTGACTTGCTTGTAGTGATCGACAAGATCGCCCATTCCGTATCCGTTTACCGAATAGCCCAACCGCATTTCCGCCTCGACCTTGTCGCCTTCGGTTACTGCGACTTTGCGCATGTTGTCGCCGAAGCGCGCGATCTTCAGACGCTGTGCGTCGTGCCAGGCGCTCGCGGCGCGCAGCCAGGTTGAGAGTTCGTTGAGGACTTCTTCGTCCTTCCAGAATCCGACAATCACTTTGCGCCGCATGCGTCCACGGCTGGCCAGAAAGCCAAACTCGCGGTCGCCGTGCGCCGACTGATTCAGATTCATGAAATCCATGTCGATCGTCGCCCACGGCAGCTCACGATTGAACTGCGTATGGAGATGCGCAAATGGCTTGTGCAGCGCTTTCAATCCAGGAATCCACATCTTCGCCGGAGAGAATGTGTGCATCCAGGTAATCAAGCCGATGCAGTCGGCAGCGCTGTCGGCCTCCAGACAAAGTTGATAGATCGACTCCGGCGTAGTGAGCACTGGCTTGAAGACAATCTTCACTGGGACGACGGGCGAATTATCCAGTGCACGCGCGATCTCGCGCGAATGAGACGCCACATGATCCAGAGTCTGCTGCCCGTAAAGATGCTGGCTGCCGGTCACGAACCAGGCCTCGAGTTGCTTTAGATTTATCATTGAGCGGGGCGCACCCTCCATAGAAGACAGCCTGCTGGCTCCTAACTAACCTGCTGCTGGGGCTTTGCCGGCAGCAGCACACGGATGCTATCACGCCAACCGGAAGCTCCGGAGCCGTGCAGTTTAGGACCTCTTTCAAGGAGTCCTTAATCGGTCCTGCTGAGACTCTAGCTAACAGCTTTTGTATCTCGCAGCTTCCGTGAACCATTACCATGGAGTCCGCGTATCCCCATATAACGCCCCAAGGCAGTTGATCAAGAGCATCCAGGAGACGTCGTATGCGATGGTTCGTTAGACTTTTCGTGGTTCTCATTCCGCTTGGATTGACCGGCTTCGCCGCTGCCGGGGACGAGCAAAATTCGTTGGTGATTGTGTTCAAAGATGGTCATCAACAGAGTTTTTCCATGGCCGACGTAGCGCGCATCGAGTTCAAGACTGCGGAGAGCGTACCCTCCGCAGGACGCGGCCACTTTATCGGCAAATGGAAAGTTGGCGATGGCGCCGGCGGACACTTCTATATCACGCTCGCTCCCAGCGGCGAAGCCACCAAAACAATGGGAGCAGCGCACGGCACCTGGACGGTCGTCGGCAACGAGGCGCGCATCAAGTGGGATGACGGCTGGCACGACGCAATCCGCAGGGTAGGCAAGCAGTATGAGAAGGTAGCCTTCTCGCCGGAGAAATCGTTCGCCGATTCTCCCTCGAACGTGACAGACGCACAGAACCTTGAGCCGCAGGCGAACTGAGAGTAGCTATCGGCCATCCGAACCCCCGCTGGGGATGACGTAGAGTTTCGCTTAGGGTCGGTCTCTAACCAGACCAAAAGAGACGTATTTAGGACAATTCTGCGCCGCGTTCGGCAAGCAGCTTCTTGAGGACGGAACGGTGGCAGCGTTCCTCGTTCTCGCAATAGCAGCCTACTGAGAAGTTAGTCTGACAGGAAAGGGCTGCCAGCAGATCCAGCAGTCTCGCGGCGTCTGGCTTGTTCATCTCAGCGCGGAACTTGCGCTGAAATGCTTTCCACGACTTCTCGTCCTGCGATCGCTGCGCGAACGTCACCAGTTCCTGGCTCGGAGAAAGGGTCGGCAACCAGATGTCGTAGAAGTTACGCTTTGCGAATTCCGTTTTCGGAACTCCGCGCGGCGGTCGGCGCACTGTGCCAATCCGCAAGCCTTCATCTCGTGTCCTGGGTGACCCAAGCCTGACCACGGCAATCGGCAAGTTCGATCCTCCGTTCTCGATCTTCTGCACAGTCTATTCCTTTGCTGGGCGAAACCAATTGGCAAGGTGACGCAGCCGATAAGTATGTGGCTACTAAACCGAACAGCAGCCGCCACCACTACCGCAGGTGATTCCGCCCACTTCTGCCTTGCTCATGCATAATAGCCGCTGGCTGCTTTGAAGGTAATCGAACAAACCGCGACGCCTCCCGAACAGGAGACGCTACTTGATCTTCTGTTTGGCCGGCCACTCTCCTCGGAGGAAGATTCAAAAGAGCGCATAGGTCCAGCTGCAGGCATTCCCGTTTTTGGACTCGACGCCCTGAGCTCAGCCGCATATGGCCCCGAGGCGGCGCTCACCATTCTGATCCCGCTCGGCATGGCCGGCGCGACTTACAGCGTCCCCATCAGCCTGACGATCATCGTTCTGCTCAGCATCGTTTACTTTTCGTATCGGCAGACAATCGCCGCGTATCCCACCGGGGGCGGCTCTTACACGGTTGCCAGAGAAAACCTTGGAGACCGCGTCGGGTTACTGGCCGGAGCGTCGCTGATGCTCGACTACATTCTGAATGTTGCGGTGGGAATTTCGGCAGGCGTGGGGGCGATTGTCTCTGCTGTTCCGGCACTGCAGCGCCACACGCTGGGACTATGCTTGGGCATCTTGCTGGTTCTCACGCTCGTGAATCTGCGTGGTGTACGCGAGGCAGGACTAGTCTTCATGTTCCCGACATATATATTCGTCGCCTGCCTTGGTGGAGTAATCGTTGCAGGTCTTTTCCAGACTCTCAGCCATGCAGGTCATCCAGCGCCTGCCGCGTCAATTCCCAGACCCGGACAGGCTGTGGCCGCAGTGACTCTGTGGCTGCTGGTGAAGGCGTTTGCCAGCGGATGCACGGCGATGACTGGAGTGGAAGCTGTCAGCAATGGCGTGCAAGCCTTCCGCGAACCCAAAGTGAAAAATGCTCGGGCCACTCTTACCACGATTATTGCCATTCTCATTGTTCTGCTCGCCGGCATTGCCTATCTCTGCCGCGCGTATGGAATCGGCGCAACGCCTCCCGGGCAAGCCGGTTATGAAAGTGTTCTGTCGCAGCTCACGGCTGCGGTATCGGGGCGAGGCGTCTTCTATTTCGTGACAATGGGCGCCGTGCTGACGGTGTTGGCGCTTTCCGCCAATACATCGTTTGCTGACTTCCCGCGCCTGTGCCGCGCGATTGCCGAACACGGATACCTGCCATATCCATTCACCATTCGCGGACGGCGGCTGGTATTTTCTTTCGGCGTTTACGCGCTGGCGGTTCTCGCCGGGCTTCTGCTGATAGCGTTTAACGGCGTGACTGACCGGCTGATTCCTCTCTTTGCCGTAGGCGCATTCACGGCCTTTACGCTGTCGCAGAGCGGCATGGTCATGCATTGG
>DATLKS010000964.1:0-4064 GCA_035538255.1 Terriglobales bacterium | reverse complement strand
AATGCCGCTTGTTCTAAAAATCGAGCAGCATCGGAATCTGAGATCGTACCGTCTTGCGCCCAAGAGCAAGTCACGAATGTTGACAAGCACACGATGAGAATCGCCGACGCTAAAGCCGGGACAAACCTGGGGAGTCTCACGGTTGAAGACCAATGTTTCATCGCGCTCTCCTCCACAGAGTGTGAACGAGAATTCAGTGTTCGAATAAAGATTGAGCTTTCTTGAGGTCTAGCGCTGGGGCCCTATAGCCGAACCTACTGACGTACTTTGGGTCATCCCAGAAGGATGAAACGGCAGCAAAGGTTAGACCTGTCGTCGATTGCCGTCAAGTAAAATTTTTGTGTTTCACAACGAGAAATCGCTCTTGAAGGGTCAAACTCTTTCTTCCAAGGAACTCGGCTGAGCAGCGCTCCACATTTAGCGCCAACTCCAGTGGTCAGAATGTGCCTTATCCCCACAGGTACCTCTAACCAAACGGCTGTTGGGTTAACCGCCTGGTTCAAACCAGCCTGGTAAAAGCCGCGCTCTCGCGCTGTTGACTTATGTGTATCTCTAACAAAACTGAGTATTTTCGTTTTGGTGGCTGTGCGAACAGCATTGGCGGTGCACTTGCTATTGCTCTAGCGGCGACCTTAGCAGCACAGAGAGGTGACTTTATGAAACAAGTACTTTTCACTGCATTACTCCTCGTCGCATATACCTGCCCTGAACTTGTTGCACAGACTCGGCCGGCAGCATGTGATCACTCTCAAGATCTTTCCTGGTTTTCCTTAGTCGGCGCCGATCCGGCCATCCAAAACAGCTTGACGAACAATACGAGAACACAAAAATCCCGAGTCTGTGGCCTGCTTCTGCCCGCCGATGCTCCTGTCGATCCCAACAGTGGCCGAGCGCTGCCGGTTCAACCTTGGGAACAGGTCGCAGACGACGTATCGGCTTTCGTCAACGTCTATAAGCTCTCCGGCAACTCAGATTACAAGGATTTAGCGCAATATGGCGCAGACTGGCTCGCCTCTTGGAACGACTACCTGATCGCGAACAGAGATCCCTCTATACCCTATCTCGGCTGGTACACGGCTGACCGCGAAGGCTGGTTCAGTTTGGATTGCGCAGCCAGCCACAACTTCCTGCTGAATAGTGACGGCCGCAGCTATGTAGTAGCTAACTGGCGCGCCGATGAGGCCTGGGACACCGCCGGCTCTGTGCGTGCGCTGCTGAAGTATTCTGAAATCGGAGGAGGAACCAGCTCGACCTACTTCCAGCGTGCTAAATCGATCCTCGATAATTGGCCATCGCAAGATCATTCCTCAGGCGACGGAAATCCGGACACGCCGGGTCTAACAAATGATGGATCCTATGCTTCGGCAGGTATGAGGTGGTATGCAAAATCAAACGAACCCTGCGAGATTCGTTATGTGAAGAACACGAACATTGTCTTCGGCGAACAGTTGTTTCGAGTGTACCGCTTGAGTGGAGATGTAAAGTATCTTCAGCTAGCCACGAAAGTTCTGAACTCTCAGCTATGGGAAATCGCGACCCATAACAATTTTGGCTACAACAGCTACCTTCTCTACAGCTATCGGCCGGGCACTATTTACGCGGATGTGATGGCCCCCGATAACGACAAAACAACGGTCCTCCATACTGATCCAGGCCAACCCGATGATGTCATCGTTTGCAAAAACCCCAATCCTTCGGATCAGAAGTCCGGCGCTTCCTGCTGGGATCACCTGGGTTTCGAAGCCTACGACGTGTACACGATCAGCTTGCTGATCAATGATATTGATCCTTCTCAGTTCCCCGTTTCCACAACTGAGGCTGATGTCGCGAACGCAATCGCGGCGACAATGGCTGCCTATCGGACATCAATTTTCGGCAACACTTCGACGTTTCCCTGGGGACTGGTGAGTCCCACTTACGTTACTTCTTATAACTGCGCTCAAAGGTTGTCCGCAGACGCGAGCGCGATGAGCGAATGCCTAAACGCCCTTCCCCAGGCGGGCACTGGAGGCTCGATCTTCTACTCACTGGTTCCAGACGCCTTCGTAACCGTACGCTGAAGGCACCTATCCCCGGCGGTTGAGTTAAAGCGATGATCCACGTGAACACGCTCGAGATACGAGGTGACCGTGGACGAATCTATGACAGTGAGCCGGGTAAGGCGAGCTCGTCGAAGCCTGGCGGAAAAACGCAGCATCGTAGAGCAATCGCTTGCTCCGGGAGCATGCATCGCCGAGATAGCGCGACAGCGCGGAATCAATGACAACCTGATCTTTAACTGGCGCAAGCTCTACTTGAGCGGTCGATTGGGCGAGGTGAGTTTGAAGTCAGGCAGTTTGCTGCCGGTGAAGGTAACGGATGCAGGTCAGGTCGCAGCTTCCGTCACCAGCGATCATGGAGCGATTTCGATCCAGTTGAGCAAGGCCCGGATTCGCATCGAGGGCAGAGCAGATGCGAACACGTTGGCGGTAGTGCTGGAGCGTCTGCTGCGATGATCGCGCTGCCCACGCCCACGCAGATCTGGATTGTGGCTGGAGTGACCGATCTACGCCGAGGCTTCACTGGCCTAAGCGGAATGGTGCAGACGAAGCTAGAGCAAGATCCCTTTTCGGGACAGGTATTTGTGTTTCGTGGTCGCCGTGGTCATCTGATCAAGGTGCTGTGGTGGGATGGAGACGGGCTATGTCTGTTCGCGATTGTGCAGCCGGAAGATGCATTCCTCCTGGTTCATGCCATACTGCGTTCATGGTGGTGGCTCGCACACTTCCCGATTTGGACCAGTTGGATGCAGGAGCGCTGAAAGCGCTGTTACGTGCTACCCATGAACAACTGATCTCCCATCAGGATGAGATCGAAAGTCTCAAGCTGCTGATTGCCAAGCTGCGGCGTATGCAGTTCGGGCGCAAGTCGGAAAAGCTCCAGCAGCAGATTGAACAGCTCGAGCTGAAGCTGGAAGAGTTGGAGACCGCGAAGGCACAACGCAATGTGTCAGTCGCCTCAGTTTCCCAGTCGCAGAGTGCCGTCTGGCAAAAACCCACGCGACAAGCTCTACCGGAACATCTCCCCCGCGAAGTAAGGACCTATCAACCCAAGCAGGATGCGTGTCCAGAGTGCGGTGGTCATCTGCGCAAGCTGGGCGAGGATGTTTCTGAAGTCCTCGAGTACGTTCCGGCGCGCTTCCGGGTGATCCGTCATGTGCGCCCGAAGTTCAGCTGCGCCAGTTGCGAGCACATCGTGCAGGAGCCGGCGCCGATTCGGCCGATCGAGCGTGGCCTGGCCGCACCCGGTTTACTGGCTCACGTGCTGGTGGCCAAGTACTGTGACCATCAGCCTTTATATCGGCTGTCGGAGATGTATGCGCGAGAGGGCGTGGAACTGGAGCGCTCGACGCTGGCCGATTGGGTGGGTGGAGCGAGTCGGCTTTTGCATCCGCTGGTGGACGCCATTTCTCGCCACGTGCTGGCGACCGCTAAGCTGCACGCTGACGATGTCCCGGTTCCCGTTCTGGCACCTGGGAACGGCAAGACCAAGATTGGGCGGTTGTGGACCTACGTTCGCGATGATCGACCGGCTGGAGAAACCACACCTCCAGCCGTGTGGTTCGCTTACTCGCCGGACCGACGAGGTGAGCACCCGCGGCAACATCTGCACGACTTTCGTGGGTTCTTGCAGGCTGATGGTACGCGGGATTCCATCATCTTTATGACGGAGGACAGATTCAGGAGGCCGCCTGTTGGGCACACGTACGTCGCAAGTTCTACGAGCTACACGTTGCGCATGCCTCGCCCATCGCAGCCGCGGCCATCGAGCGCATCGCGGCTCTGTATGCGATTGAAAGCGAGATTCGAGGTCGATCTGCGGAGGAACGACTCCAGGCACGCAGCTCGCGTTCGCGACCGTTGCTCGAATCGCTACACTCGTGGCTGGAGTCGACGCTCCATCAAGTTTCCCGAAAATCGGAGCTCGCGGCGGCAATTCGTTACGCGCTCTCTCGCTGGCGCGCACTGCTGCGTTACTACGAGGACGGGCACCTGGAGATAGACAACAACGCCGCCGAACGGGCG
>DATLKS010000963.1:0-2027 GCA_035538255.1 Terriglobales bacterium | reverse complement strand
GCGCGCTCTAGAACCGTTTCAAAGGCGTGCAGAGGACGTCGCGATGCTGATCCGGGAGGCGTTTTTGCGCGGCATCAGCACGCGGCAGGTGGGACGGGTGGTGGCCACGCTGACCGGCGAAGTGGTGAGCCCACAGACGGTGTCGAAGTTGACCCGCGATCTGGATGATGTGGTGCGCCAGTTTCATCAGGCGCGGCTCAGCGACGACTACGCGTACTTGTTTCTGGACGGAGTGAGCCTGCGGGTGCGACGCCCGGCGGGGCGCAAGCGAGTGCACATGCTGGTGGCCTACGGGGTGCGGCGCGACGGCACGCGTCACTTGCTGGCTTTTTTGCGCAGCCAGGGCGAGAGCCAGACCGACTGGGAGGGCCTGCTCGAGGATCTCTACCGGCGCGGGCTGGAAGGCAAACAGCTCGGCCTCATTGTCACCGACTCTGCAACAGCGGTTTGTGGATCTGCGCTTCGGCATGTTCGTGCATTTCAATATGGCCACTTTTCAGGACCGCGAATGGGGCGATCCGACATCGCCCGCTGATCTCTTTCGTCCAACCGCTCTCGATACGGACCAATGGGCCGCGGCGGCGCAGTCGGCGAACATGACTTGGGGGTGCCTGACGACCCGACATCACGATGGGTTCTGCATCTGGCCGACAAAATCGGCAGCGGCAAACGTGGGGCAGACCTTGCACTCGACCGACATCGTCCGCGCCTATGTCAATTCCTTCCGCAAGGCTGGCCTGCGGGTGGGGCTTTATTATTCGATCTTGTCGCTACGCGATGACATCCGCCATTTCAACGTGACACCGGTCAAGGTTCAGCTCATCAAAGATCAATTGACGGAGTTGTTCACGCGCTATGGAGAAGTTGATATCCTCATCACAGATGGCTGGGATGCACCGTGGAGTCGCATCACGTATGAAGAGGTACCGTTCCACGAGATCTATGAGCACATTAAGAATCTCCAGCCCGACTGCCTGATCTGCGATCTCAATGCCAGTCAATATCCTCCGAGCGGACTCTACTATTCCGATGTGAAGGCTTTTGAGCAGAATGCCGGGCAGAAGGTCCCAGAAGGTAGCGACGTGCCTGCCCTCTCCTGTGCGACCCTTACCGAAGGATGGTTCTGGAAGCAACGAGACGCGAATGGACCTCTCAAGGCGGTAAAGACTGTTGTTGACGAGTGGCTTCGGCCACTGAATCTCAGACACTGCAACCTGATTCTCAATGCTCCACCGAACCGCGAAGGACGGCTCGCGTCGAATCTTGTGAGCCGCTTGGAGGAGATTGGGAGGGCATGGATGCATCCTGGACCCATGGCAAAGCTTAGCAAGCACATCGTGATCACGACGCGAAATCTGGCGAGGGGCAAGCCAATTCATGCCAGTTCTTACCCCGATACTGTGGGTCCGGATGAAGCGAACGATGGTGACTTTCATTCGAGCTGGTACTTGGAGGAGGGGCAAATCTCAGGCTGGTTAGAGGTGGATCTGCAAAAGCAGGAGAGCTTCAATGTTGTGTCGCTCGTGGAGCCTGTTGGCAAAGGAGATGACTATTCGGAAAGCCGCATTCGGAGCTATCGTTTTGAGTGCTGGAACGGCGCGAACTGGACCACGCTGGCAGACGGCGAAAAGCCTACGCCTACAACAATTCATCGCATTCCTCGCGCATCATCGCAGAAGGTGCGGCTGCTGTTGGAAAGCAGCAAGGAGATGCCTCACATTGCGGAGATCGGCGTGTATCACGAACCCGATTAATCAGCAGCAGTGTCCCAGATCAGCCCGTCGGCGGCGCAGTCATCGCCTAACGCTCAACAAATGCATAACCGCAGCGCTCTGAAAATCTCCGCGAAGGCGGTGGTAAGGTTTGTTCGGCCTGTTAGCCAACCAGTCGGAGAAGGTCCAATCGGTGATAAGTTGATCGGCGCCACGATGGAATGGAAGTTCATTCCGGCGTTCAAGGGTGATCAGGCTGTTGCGTGTCGAATGCGTTTGGCGTCTGGCCCTTACCGATGAGCTTCGGTTTTTCGC
>DATLKS010000962.1:0-1634 GCA_035538255.1 Terriglobales bacterium | reverse complement strand
AAGAAAGCCGTGACCAACTGGCGGGCTGATTATGCACGGGTCTAAACTTCGGGGCATCAGTTCATCGGGTCGCCAGGTCATCTTCACATGCCACCGCCGCCCAGCTTTTCCAGGACGCGGTAGTGCGAGATGGTCTGCCCGATAAGTGAGTCGGAATCGGCCATTCGACGCGCATGTTAGGTCGTGGACAGAGGCAAGCCAACGAACAGAAATCAGGCGGGTAGCTGGGAAGTGAACCCAGTGCCCGGTAAACGCGGTGCATTCGATAGGTCGATGCAACACCATCTGATGTAAATCTGCTGTGTAAAGGTGGTGTTGGCATGAGACCAGGGATGCGGTTTGGGCTTTCTGCGATCGAGAAGCGTGACGTTTGGAGCCGCTGGAAGGCGGGACAGTCGCTGCATGAGATTGGCCGCGCTTTTGACAAGCCACACAGCTGCATTCGTGCTGTGTTGTTGCCTCGCGGCGGCATTCCTCCCGCCGCTCGTCGCCGCTCGCGGTTAGCACTCACGCTAGCGGAGCGGGAGGACATCTCACGAGGGATCGCTTCTGGTTCCTCGATTCGTGAGATAGCGCGACGTCTCGATCGAGCTGCCTCCACAGTGAGCCGGGAGGTCGCTCGCCATGGTGGACGTCCCGCCTATCGTGCCCATGATGCAGATCGCCAAGCTTGGGTTTCGGCCTTGCGACCGAAGAGATGTCTGCTTGCCGTGAACCGCAAGTTGCGTGACATCGTTGCGAGTAGACTGATCCTGGACTGGTCGCCCGAGCAGATTTCCGGGTGGCTGAAGATCCACTATCCCAACAACGAGAGCATGCGCGTGTCCCACGAGACCATTTACCGCAGCCTGTTCATTCAAGCGCGGGGCGTATTGAAAAAAGAGCTGATGGACCACCTGCGGTCGAAGCGGCGCATGCGGCGCTCGCGTCATTCCAGCGAGCATGGACAGTCCCGCGGGCAGATCGTCGATGCCATCTCGATCCGCGAACGACCTGCGGAGGCGGAAGACCGAGCGATTCCTGGTCATTGGGAAGGGGATCTGCTGGCCGGTGGAAAGAACAGCTATATTGCGACGCTAGTGGAGCGGCATTCACGCTTTCTCATGCTGATCAAGGTGCCGAGCAAAGACACGGCGGTGGTGGTGGCGGCATTGAGCAAGCATGTTCGTAAACTTCCGGCAACCCTGCGCCGTTCGTTGACCTGGGATCGCGGACTGGAGATGGCGAAACACAAGGACTTTACCGTAGCCACCGACGTAAAAGTCTATTTCTGCGATCCGCAAAGTCCCTGGCAGCGTGGAACGAACGAAAACACCAATCTGCTCCTACGACAATACTTCCCGCGAGGAACCGACTTGTCCCCCATCTCTCAAGCGCAGCTCGACCAGGTCTCGCTGCGCTTGAATCAACGCCCGAGAAAAACTTTAGGCTTTGAGACTCCTGCGAGTAGACTTCAAGCAAGTGTTGCGTCGACCGTCTGAGCTGGCAGAACTTATCGGGAGTTGTTGAAGAAGAACCCGCTCAGTTTAGAACGTAATCTTGCCCGATAGTTGCACGATTCTCGAGCCTGGACTGAAGTTCACATTGGTGCTTAGCGGCGCCTGAAATTGCGCTCTGGCCGCAGGTATCCCCAG